>NZ_JALBHA010000611.1:0-3364 GCF_023006445.1 Bradyrhizobium sp. SHOUNA76 | reverse complement strand
CGGCCTTGCCCTGGTCCGGCGCGGGCGTGCCGCTCTGGGCGGAGGCGCCCCCGAGACCGGCGAGAACGAGAAGGCAGGAGACGGCCAAGGTGGCGGCGAACTGCCGCAGGACCGCATTTCGTGACTCGAACACCCGTTGCCGCATGAATTCCCCAATGTATCCGATGGCCGTCCGCGTCAGGATCCCGCGGACGCGCCGGTGATGGCGTCCAAATGGGTCTCCAATGCGGCGGAAAAGTCTTTCGGAGTCCATGACCTGTATTTGGAATTTTGTCCAGCAAAGTCACGATGCTAGGTCCCGGTCGAACCGCCGCAGCCCCATTCCTTTGGGGCAGGAGCGGATCCGCACCGGAGCACCCCCTTGGCAGATGGCGTGCAAGCAGGTAATCGACGGACCCTTCGCGGAGGACGGAACCGATTTCTCTTCGTACGCCACTGGCGCTTCTGCTCGTTTCACTGGGTGCGATTGCTGCCGTGTGGTGGTGGTTGGCGACGCCGATCACACTCGCGCGCGCCCCGATCGATCCCGCCGAGAAGGTCCAATGCGTCTCCTACGCGCCGTTCCGCGGCGAGCAGACGCCGCTGGAGGCGTGGACCCATATCGAGGCCGAGCAGATCGAGCAGGACCTGCGCCAGCTCAAGCAGATCACCGACTGCGTCCGCACCTATTCGATGGAGAACGGGCTCGACCAGGTGCCGGCGATCGCCGCCAAGGTCGGCGGGCTGAAAGTCCTGCAGGGCATCTGGCTCTCCAGCAACCGCACCAAGAATTATGAGCAGGCCGCGCTCGCCATCCGCCTCACCAAGCAATTCCCCGACATCATCACCTCGGTCATCGTCGGCAACGAGGTGCTGCTGCGCGGCGAGATGACCACGGCCGACCTCGTCTCCATCATCCGCTTGGTGAAGACGCAGGTCAGCGTGCCCGTCACCTATGCCGACGTCTGGGAATATTGGCTGAAGAACCGCGAGGTCTATGACGTCGTCGACTTCGTCACGATCCACATCCTGCCCTATTGGGAGGATTTGCCCGTCAAGGCGAAATTCGCTTCCGCCCATGTCGAGGCGATCCGCGAGCGCATGGCGGTGGCGTTCCCCGGCAAGGAGATCCTGATCGGCGAGACCGGCTGGCCGAGCGAGGGGCGCATGCGCGACGGCGCGTTGCCCTCGCGCGCCAACCAGGCGCGCGTCGTCTCGGAAATCCTGGGCCTTGCGAAGGCGAACAAGTTTCGCGTCAATCTGATCGAGTCCTACGACCAGCCGTGGAAGCGCAAGCTGGAAGGCACCGTCGGCGGCTATTGGGGCCTGTACGATTCGGTGCGCCGGAGCCTGAAATATCCCCCGGGTGAGCCGATCAGCAATTTCCCGTACTGGAAATGGTACATGGGCGCGGGCATGGGCCTGTCCGTGCTGGTGTTCGCGGTCGCGCTCATCACGCTGCGGCGGCGGCCGTGGACGCCGCGCTTCTCGGCCTGGCTCGGTGTCGCCATCTCGGCGACGACGGCGGGGAGCCTGCTCGGGATCGGCGCCGACAAGATGTATTACGAGAGCTACGGCATCGGTGGCTGGCTGCTCTGGGGCGCGCTGCTGCTCGCCGGCATCCTGTCGCCGATCTTCTGCGCGCAGGCGATGGTGATCGGCCGCAGCCTTCCGACCTTCCTCGATCTGCTCGGTCCGCGCGAGGGCCGCAAATGGTCGAAGCTCACCGCCGTGCTCGGCCTGACGCTCGCGGTGACGGCGGTGATCGGGGCCGCTACCGCGCTCGGCTTCGTGTTCGACCCGCGCTACAAGGATTTTCCCTACGCCTCGCTGACGATGGCGGTGGTTCCGTTTGCGCTATTGATGCTGAACCGGCCGCAGATCGGCCAGCGTCCGATCGCGGAATCGGTGTTCGCGGGCGTGCTGGCGCTGTCGGCCGTCTTTGTGCTCTTCAACGAAGGCCGCGACAACTGGCAGTCGCTTTGGACCTGCACGATCTATCTGTTGTTCGCGCTCACGCTGTGGCGGGCGCGGGCCGAGCAAATCCAAGAATGAACAGGCCGATCGCAAGGCCCGACAGCACGACATTGTAGAGCACGATGCCGAGGCCGGCGGCGATGATGCCGACGGTGAGCAGCACGATCGACGGCCGCATCAGGTTCAGCGTCGCAACCACCAGCGCGACGATGCCGAACACCGAATTCTTGAACAGCACGGTCGAGACCGACCGCGCCTTGCAGACCAGCGTCTGAAGCCCGGCGTCACAGGCGAGGGCGACCTGCGAGAACTCGATCGCGAGATAGCGCACGTAGAACGCACAGCCGACGGTGACGAAACCGACGACGAGCAGGAACTGCACCTGGTAGGGCGTGAGGCGGAAGGGCTTTTTTGTCATGGGGGCAATATGGTCGGGATGGCGGAACGGGGCAACAGGGGAGGTGGAAGTTTCTGGACGACCCGTGAACTGTCAACCCTGGGAGCGTTCCTGTGTCTGCCGGCTTTGTGCGGCCAGCCGACGCTCATATTTGTCGGCTAATGCAAGCAACCGCTGCTTGATATAGGGATCCGCCTGCTCGGCCAGCTCGTGCACCAACGCGAGTTGCTCTCGCAGAAACTTCGCGTCCATCATCTCCGCTCCGAATCAAATCCGTCGCGGATATTGCCGAGTCCTGTCGTCCTTGATCGTATCATTTGGTACAGACTGAGCCTCAGCGGCCTATTTCAATCCCAGCCGGCGCTCGACCCAGCCGAGAACGAACAGCACGAGCAACGTGACCGCGATCGCGGCGGCGACCAGCAGCCAGGCTCCCAGCGCGCAGGCAATTCCAAGCCCTGCCGCAATCCACACGGTCGCCGCAGTCGTGAGGCCGTGAACCGTCTTCGCCTTGGCATCGTGCAGGATGACGCCTGCGCCGATGAAGCCGACGCCGGTCAGCACACCGGCAACGACGCCCTGAATGACCCGGGAGATCGCATCCGGGTGGTCCCGCAAGTTCTGGAACTCGATCACGGAGATCGAGACCAGCGCGGAGCCGAGGGCGACCAGCGACAGGGTTCGCATTCCCACCGGCTTGTCATTCATGTCGCGGTCGATGCCGATCAGCAGTCCTGTTCCCGCCGCGACGAGAAGCCTCAGCACATCATCCAGTTCGTTCATCGAATTCCGCGAGTTTGGAAAGGGGGCGACGTTTGGAGCGCGTTGTGAATGAACGCAAACCTGCTGCGAAAGGGCAGCTCAGGTCCAAGCGTCCGATCGCCGCATGCAAGCAGCTTCCGCCCAGATAGGGCCGCGCCCTACCGCCTGAAGAACGACGACAATGTCGATCCCGCGGAGGTCGACGCGGCCTCTGGCTTCGCCGGCGCCGGCTGCGCCGCAGGGGCGGGC
>NZ_JALBHA010000610.1:0-3370 GCF_023006445.1 Bradyrhizobium sp. SHOUNA76 | reverse complement strand
CGGCGACCTGGTGCGCTGGCGCGCTGATGGCGAGCTCGAGTATCTCGGGCGGATCGACCATCAGGTGAAGCTGCGCGGCTACCGGATCGAGCTCGGTGAGATCGAGGCGGCGCTGCTGCGCCATGACGGCGTGCGCCAGGCCGTGGTCGTGATGCGCGAGGACGGCGGTGCCAGGCGATTGGTGGCCTATGTCGTCGGCCATGAAGCAGGCGCTTCGGCGGATGCGGCCACACTGCGCAGCCACCTGCAGCAGAGCCTGCCCGACTACATGCTGCCGTCGGCCTTCGTGCGGCTCGATGCGATGCCGCTGACGCCGAACGGCAAGACCGACCGCCGCGCACTGCCGGCGCCAGAGGGCGACGCCTATGCGCAGCAGGCCTATCAAGCGCCGCGCAACGCAACCGAAGAAGGATTAGCGCAGATCTGGTGCGAGGTGCTGGGGCTTGAGAGGGTCGGGGTGCACGACAACTTCTTCGAGCTCGGCGGCCACTCGCTGCTGGCGACGCGCCTGACCGCGCGCGTGCGCGACCGCCTCGGCGTCGACCTCCCGCTCCGCGTCCTGTTCGAGGCGCCCACCATCGCCGGGATCGGCACGCAGCTCACGGTCTCGAAGCGTTCGTTCTCGCCTGTCCCAGAGAATGCGAGCGAGACCGCGCGGACGAAGCCGATCGTGCTGCTCCAGGCGGGGGACGCGGGACCGCTCTTTTTGGTTCACCCCATCACCGGAGGTGTTTCCTGCTACAATTCGCTAGTCCGCAGCCTCGGGCGTGATCAAACCATCTACGGGCTCCAATCCGTGCAATCCGGCGCCTCGCAATCGCTGGAGCAGATTGCGGCCGACTACGTTCAGGAGATCCTGCGTATCGACGCCGGCCCGGTTTATGTGGTCGTCGGCTGGTCGCTCGGCGGAACGATTGCATATGAGATATGCCGGCAGCTCTTTGCCCTCGGCAAGAAGGCGTGGCCTGCCCTGATCGACCCGATGGGAGCGCACGCATCTCAACAGCCGCTCGAGGACATCGTGATCTGGCGACGTTTCGTGTTGCTGATGCACCGAACGCTGAAAGTCAAGACGCCGCCCGGCTTCGCGGCGGAGCATTCCGGATCGCAAGCCGATCGTTTCGATGCCTTGTCGCGTTCTCTGGTTCCGGACGGTGCCGCAGCGCGGACCTTCGCGCCTGCCGATCTGAAAGACTTGTTCGAGATGTATCGAAAGAACACGCTGTCGCTGTGTGGTTACAAGCCGGAGCGCATTCCGCTATCCCTGAGCTTTCTTCGGCCCAAGATCGGCACGATGCGGTTTCCGCTCGCGAGCCAACTCGCGGATCCCGCCTCTCCCGATGGAGACGAGACCATTTTCATCGAAGGCGATCATTATTCGATGCTCGAAGAGCCCGGCATTAAGGCGATTGCGGCACATATCAAAGCCCTCCAGGTGCTCGCCGAATTGGAGCGGCATGACCGAACACCCGCGTGATCGCTTCACGACGTTCCATGGCGGGCGATGATTGTGGCGGGGCTGCGTTGGTCCCTGTTCCAAAAGATTGGAAGGAGAGAGTGACATGAACAAGGTTTGTTTGGTGACTGGCGGCGCGCGCGGCATCGGTCGTGCGTCGGCAAGCCGTGCGGCCGAGTGCGGTTGGGACGTGGCGATCGCATACCGGGAACGTGAGGCCTCCGCGAAATCGATCGTCGCCGAGATCGAGGCTATTGGCCGTCGCGCCGTCGCGATCAAGGCCGACGTCAGCAGCGAGGCGGACGTCGTCTCAATGTTCAAGACAGCGGAGGCGAGCCTCGGACCGATCGCCGGGTTGGTCAATTCCGCCGGCATCGGCTTCCACAATCCCGTCGAGGCGCTGGAGACCGCGCAGCTTGAGCGCATGTTCGCCGTCAATGTCGTCGGCCTCATGCTCTGCTGCCGCGAGGCGGCCAAGCGCATGTCCAGGAAGAACGGCGGCTCGGGTGGCAGCATTGTGAACATATCGTCGATGGCGGCGACCAATGGAGGGCGCCTCGGCCATTCGAGCTATTCCGCCTCGAAGGGAGCCGTTGACGTGTTCACGATGGGATTTTCCAAGGAGGTGGCGCCCGAGGCGGTCCGCGTCAACGTGGTGCGCCCCGGTCTCACCGACACCGACATGATCGAATACATGAGAACGAGTCCCGACCGGGCGGCGGTCGAGGCCAGCATTCCGATGAGGCGCTTTGGGCGGCCGGACGAGGTGGCGGAAGCGGTAGTGTGGCTGCTGTCCGAAAAGGCGTCTTTCGTCACCGGTGCCCACCTCAATGCTGGCGGCGGCGGCTTCCTCATTGGATCGAAGTGATGCGCGACTCGCTTGGTACCACGATGTGAAGGTCACCGTCAGGTTGCGGTCAGTGTGGGATGCTAAAGATCGAAGCTCAGGAAATCTCGGTTTCGTGGCCATGACGCCAGTCTGGCTGGAAGCGTTCGTGCAACTCCTCCCGTAGCGGGGTGCGGGCCAAGCGAGCCGGAATTGTGCCTCAGCCCGAAGAGGAGTGGTGCCTTGAATACCATCGAACTGCTTAACGAACTCCGCCAGCGCGGCATCAACTTGGCACGCGACGGCAATGATCTCCGGATCAGGGATTCAAACCGGCAGCTCACTCCAAGCCTGAAGAAGAAGCTGCTGGAGCAGAAGGGTGACATCATTGCGCTCTTCAATCGGCTGAACGGCGACGCGGTCGAAGATCCGATCCCCGTCGCGCCGCGGGAGCGGTTCATGCCGTTGTCCTTTGCGCAGGAGCGGATGTGGCTGCTGGAGCAGATCGAGGGTTTTGGCAATTTCCGCAACATGCCGGCGATGGTGCGCCTGCACGGAAAATTGAACGTCGCAGCGTTGGAGCAGGCCGTTGGCGATCTGGTCGAGCGTCACGAGGTGTTGCGGACGCGGCTTGCGACGGTAGGCGGCCAAGGTCTGCAGACAATCGATTCCTCGTACCGGGTCGAGCTGCCGGTCGACGACGTCAGCGGTGCCGACTCCGAGGAGGAGATCGAGGCTCGCGTGCGTCGCATCGTTACGCGGGAGTGCTCGTTGCCATTCGATCTGACCAAGGGACACCCTTTTCGGGTCAGGTTGATACGACTTGGTGATGACGACCACGTGCTGGTGGCGGTGGTGCATCACATTGCTGCCGACGGTTGGTCGATGAGCGTGTTGCTGCGGGAGGTCGGAACGTTCTACGCGGCGAATGCCGCCGGCTTCCCCGCACCTTTGCCGCCGCTTGCGGTTCAGTACGCGGACTATGCAGTGTGGCAGCGGGACTGGCTCTCGGGCGAGCGGCTGGAACGCCGGCTCGGCTATTGGCGCGAGCGGCTGTCGGGAGCGCCGACGGTGCTGGAGTTGCCGGC
>NZ_JALBHA010000060.1:0-21387 GCF_023006445.1 Bradyrhizobium sp. SHOUNA76 | reverse complement strand
CACGCTCGGCTTTGCCGCCGGGCTCGCCGAAGAGGCGGCGCTGGAGAAAGTCAGCCTCGAGGCCGCGCTGCGCCTCGGCGAGGGCCGTCCCCGCTACGCCCTGAAATGGCCCAATGACGTGCTCGCCGGTGGCAAGAAGCTGGTCGGCATTGCGCTCGAAGCCGAGGCCATCGGGGATCGCCTTGCTGTGGTGGCAGGCATCGGCACCAACGTCGTCGCTGCACCCGAGGGCACGCCGACGCCCGCAGTGTCGCTGGCCGCGCTTGGCGTCCAGATCAGCGCGGAAGAGCTGTTCTCGGCGCTCTCCGACGCCTGGGTCGAGTTCCGAGGCATCTGGGACAATGGCCGCGGCTTTGCCGAGATCCGCAAGCTGTGGCTGGAGCGCGCCGCCGGTCTCGGCGAGAAGGTCGCGATCCACACGGGAACGACGACGCTGGAAGGCATTTTTGACACCATCGACGACACCGGCTGCCTGATCGTCCGCACCGCGGAGGGCCGCCTTGTGCCGGTGGCCGCGGGCGAGGTGTTCTTCGGCCGGGTCGCCTCCGTGGGAGCTGCGTGATGGCGAAGCCCGAGGAACTGGTATTTGCGCCGCTCGGCGGCGTGGGCGAGATCGGCATGAACCTGTCGATCTACGGCCTCGGTAACCGCCAGCAGCGCGCCTGGCTCGCGGTCGATCTCGGCGTTTCCTTCGGCGACGAGGAGCATCTGCC
The DNA here is from genome assembly GCF_023006445.1 of Bradyrhizobium sp. SHOUNA76. NCBI lineage: Bacteria > Pseudomonadati > Pseudomonadota > Alphaproteobacteria > Hyphomicrobiales > Nitrobacteraceae > Bradyrhizobium > Bradyrhizobium sp. SHOUNA76. Next base: position 20,674 of record NZ_JALBHA010000060.1, on the reverse strand, counting down.
GGGTATCGACCTGATCATGCCCGACATCAGCTTCCTGGAGAAGGAACGCAAGAACCTGATGGGCCTGGTGCTGACCCACGCCCATGAGGACCATTTCGGCGCCATCATCGATCTCTGGCCGAAGCTGAAATGCCCGATCTATGCGACGCAGTTCAGCGCCGCGTTGTTCGAGGCCAAATGCGCCGCCGAGCGCAACGCGCCGAAGATCCCGGTGACGGTGGTACCGTCGGGCGGGCGCGTCGATGTCGGCCCGTTCAACGTCGAATTCATCCCGGTCGCGCATTCGATTCCCGAGGCGCACGCGCTGGCGATCCACACGTCGGCCGGCACGGTGCTGCACACCGGCGACTGGAAGATCGACCCAACCCCGACCCTGGGACGTCCCACCGACGAGAAGCGGCTGCGCGAGCTGGGCGATGAGGGCCTGCTCGCCCTGATCGGCGATTCCACCAACGCGGTGCGCGACGGCCGCTCGCCCTCGGAAGCCGAGGTCGCCCGGACCATCATCGACCTCGTGAAATCAGCCAAGGGCCGCGTCGCGGTGACGACCTTCGCCTCCAACGTCGCCCGCATCAAGGCGGTGGCCGCCGCTGCGAAAGCTTCCGACCGTGAAGTCGTCGTGGTCGGCCGCGCCATGGAGCGCGTGGTTCAGGTCGCGCGCGAGACCGGCTATCTCGACGGCGTGCAGAATTTCCGTTCGCCCGACATCTACGGCCACCTGCCACAGGACAAGGTGCTGGCGCTCTGCACCGGCAGCCAGGGCGAGCCGCGCGCCGCGCTGGCGCGCATCGCCAATGACGACCATCCCGAGATCACGCTCAACCGCGGCGACAGCGTCATCTTCTCCTCGCGCACCATCCCGGGCAACGAGAAGGCGGTCGGCTCGATCGTCAACAATCTGGTCCTGCAGGGCGTCGAGATCATCACCGACCGCGACGCTCTGGTCCACGTCTCCGGTCATCCCCGTCGCGACGAATTGCGCGACCTGATCGCCTGGACCAGGCCGCAGCTCCTGATCCCCGTCCATGGCGAGGCCCTGCATCTGCACGAGCACGCCAAGCTGGCGCGCGCTGCCGGCGTGCCGCGCGTGCTGGTCTGCCGCAACGGCGACCTCGTCAAGCTCGGCCCCGGCGATCCCGGCATCATTGGCGAGGTCCCGTCGGGCCGTCTCTACAAGGACGGCACGATCCTGGAGGACTCAAAATCCCGCGCCGTGGTCGAGCGGCGGCGGATGGCCTTCTCCGGCTGCGCCTTCGTCGCCATCGCCATGACGGAGCAGGGCGAGCTCGCCGACGATCCCGCGGTCGATCTCGTCGGCATCCCCGAGAAGAACCGGGCAGGCGAGCCCTTCGACGACATCGTCTTCGACGCCGTGATGTCGACGATCGAGGGACTGCCGAGAGCGCGCCGCCGCGATGCGGACGCTCTCGCCGAGTCGGTGCGACGCGCTGTCCGGGCCGTCATCAACGAACATTGGGGCAAAAAGCCCCCCTGTCTGGTACATGTGCTGACAGTCTAACGGGAGAGAACCATGCTGGGCCGGCTCAACCATGTCGCGATCGCGACCAAGGACGCCGTCAAGGCTGCCAGGATTTACGGCGCCGCGTTTGGCGCCCAGATCTCGGAAGCCGTGCCGCTGCCCGAGCACGGCGTCATCACCGTGTTCGCCACGCTCCCCAACACCAAGATCGAGTTCATCGAGCCGCTCGGCGAGGCCTCGCCGATCGCAAAATTCGTCGAGCGCAACCCCGACGGCGGTATCCATCATGTCTGCTACGAGGTGGTCGACATCATCGCCTCGCGCGACACGCTGGTGAAGGAGGGCGCCCGCGTGCTCGGCGACGGCGTGCCGAAGACCGGTGCCCACGGCAAGCCGGTGCTGTTCCTGCACCCGAAGGATTTTTCCGGCGCGCTGGTCGAAATCGAGCAGGCATAAGGCCGTCCCATGGCCATCCAGATATCGACCGCGATCGCGATCTACTTCGTCATCTGGTGGGTCGCGCTGTTCGTGACGCTGCCGTTCGGCGTGCGCAGCCAGCACGAGGACGGCGTCGGCGCGCCCGGCACCGACCCCGGCGCCCCGATCCTGACCCGGATGGGCCGCAAGCTGATCTGGACCACGATCATCTCGGCCATCATCTACGGCCTCGGCATGCTCGCCTATCACGCCGGCTATCTCTCGATCGAGCGCCTGTCGAAGCTCATGGGCATGCCGTTCTAGGTGTCACCTCTCCCCGCCGGGGAGAGGTGTAACGTCTTCGTCGACACACCTTGCTTCATCTCCTCGCGCGCTTAGAATTTCACGCTTGGTTTGTTGTTTTTCGGGGGGACCAAATGACTTTTCAGCGGATCGTCGTCGCGCTTCTTGTGCTCATCGTCGCCGGTCTCGGCGCCATCGGCTATGTCGAGTGGAAGATGGCGGTGCAGGTGCGGACGCTGAAGGCGTTCGTCGAGGGCTATGTCTTCAACGAAGCCGTGATGGCCTGCGAGCAGGCCAAGAGCTCGACGCCGTTCAAGTGGAACGGCGGCAAGAGCACCTCGGTGATCGGCCTGAACTCGGTCAAAACAGACAAATACACCGTCAGCGCCAGCTACACGCTGGTGGCGGACCTCGTTTATTGTGATTACGATCCGATCAAAAGAAAGGCCGAGATCGGCTCGAGCTTCCTGGAGCGGGAGTAACGATCCGCGCGAGCCTAGATCGCGCGGCGTTGCCGGCCGGCGACGAGACCGTAGACGAACAGCACGATGATCGCGCCGACCACGGCACCGATCAGGCCGGCCCCTTCGCCAGGGCGATACCAGCCCAGCGCTTGCCCGAGGTAGGAAGCAACGAAGGCGCCGACGATGCCGAGAATGGTCGTCAGGATGAAGCCTGACGGTTCATTGTCGCCCGGCATGATGAATTTGGCGACCACGCCGGCGAGAAAGCCGATGATGATGGTCCAAAGGAGACTCATGTGTACACCTTTTCTGAGTAGCCGTTGCAGCTAGGCGTTGGGCAGACGTCCATCCGGCGTGTATTTGTCGATGGCAGCAGGAAGCTCGCGGGATAGACGTGTGACGATCTCGTCTTGAGAAAGCCCGGTCTGCTGGGCGAGCTTCTCGAGGACATCGCTGCCGATGGCTTGCTTGAGCTCCGGCGAGGATATTTCCTTATTGGGGCCAGGCTTCACCCATGAATCGGCAATCTCGCCCTGCCCATTCTGGTTGAACCGCTCCAGGAGCTCACCAATTCCGCCATTGAGCAGGCCCCCGATTCCGCCCGCGCCGAGCATGCCGCCGAGATTGCCGAGCACGCCTCCAAGCGGCTGCTGGCCGCCAGCGGTCGAGCCGGCGCCCGCGCCTTTCAGCAGCTCCGCCAGTTTATCGCGGTTCTGATATCCGGCGATGGCCAGCATCGCCAAAAGAGCAGTCATGGAGGGCATTCCGCGGCTCATCGGCAGCTCCTTCAAACGGTCACAAAAGCAAAAACCGTCTCGGCCCGCTTGTGTTCCTAATCGGCAGGTCGTTAGCTCGCGACCAAGCGTCCCAGCTTGGCCGCCCGATACTCACGACCTTGCGTCCATCTCCCTGTTCACCGGCACAGCCAAAAGCGCCGGGTGGCAGACTGCATTGATTGCGATTACGATCCGATCAAAGAATGGCCGCGATCGGCTCGAGCTTCCCAGCATCGGGAGTAAGGATCCGGCCCAGAGGTGGGATGGGATCGCCATGAACGGGGACCGGACAGGGGACTATCGGATTTTGCATGAGGCGGCCCTGCGGGACTATCTCGCGGACCTGCCCGATATCGCCGCGCTGCTCGGCGGCGAGCCGGCCGGCTGGGGGATCACCGAAGTCGGCGACGGCAATCTCAACCTCGTCTTCATCGTCAAGGGCGCGAGCGGCGGCGTCGCCGTCAAGCAGGCGCTGCCCTATGTCCGCCTCGTCGGCGAGAGCTGGCCGTTGCCGCTGTCGCGGGCCCATTACGAATATCTGGCGCTGTCGAAGCAGGCCCAGCTCGCGCCTGGCCTCGTGCCGGCCTTGCTGCATCACAGCGAGAGTCTGGCGCTGACGGTGATGGAGCTGCTCGAGCCCCACATCATCATGCGCAAGGGGCTGGTTGCGGCAACGCAATATCCCGGCTTCGTCGATGACATCACCACCTTCATGGCGCGCACGCTGTTCTTCACCTCCGATCTCGCGCTGTCCGCGGCCGAGAAGAAGGAGGGCATCGCGGCTTTCGCCGGCAACCACGCGCTATGCAAGATCACCGAGGATTTGATCTTCACCGATCCCTACCGTATCGCCGAACAAAACCGCTGGACCGCGCCATATCTCGATGCGCTCGCCGCAAGCCTGCGTGATGACATGGAGCTGCATGTCGCGATCTCCCGGCTCAAGCTGAAGTTCATGGCAAGCCCCGAGGCGCTGCTGCACGGCGACCTCCACACCGGATCGATCATGGTCACGGACAGCCAGGCGCGGGTGATCGATCCGGAATTTGCCTTCTACGGCCCGATGGGGTTCGACGTCGGCGCCGTGCTCGCCAACCTCTTGATGGCCTATTTTGCATCGAGTGGCCACGAGCGCGCGCCGGGGGAGCGGGCCGCGTTCGAGGCCTGGGTGCTGGAGACGGTCGAGCAGGTCTGGAACGAGTTTTCCCGCAAATTCCTCGACCTCTGGCGCGCGGGCGCCGCGGGCGATGTCTATCCGGTCTCGCTCTTCGCCGGCGAGAAGGGCGCCGCGCGCCTGGAGGCCGAGCGGCAGTCCTACATGCAGCGCCTGTTCACGGATGCCGTCGGCTTCGCCGCCGCAAAAATCATCCGCCGCATCTTCGGCCTCGCCCATAACATCGACTTCGAGCTGATCGAGGATCCGAAGAAGCGCGCCATCAGCGAAGCCCGCGCGGTGCGGCTGGCGCGGGCGATGATGGTGGAGGCGGGGACGTTTCGGACGATCACTCACGTCACCGGAGCCGCGCGAAAATTGCGCGGTTGGCAGCCGGAATTGTCAGCTTGAAGACGTCGTGAGAGGCGTACCCGCACACTCCGTCATTGCGAGCGCAGCGAAGCAATCCAGACTGCGACTGCGGAAAGAGTCTGGATTGCTTCGTCGCAAATGCTCCTCGCCATGACGGGGGGAAGAAAGGCGCCCTCAATACAGCCGCAACGGAAGCGGGGCCCCATCGGGACCGACCAGCAGGCCCCAGGTCTCGTCGGCCGCGACCTCGAACTCGCGCTGCTGCGCCGCGCTGCCTTCGAGCTTGAGCGTGACCTTGTACCTGCCCGGCGGCAGATCGATCTTCTGGTTATCAGGCAGCTTGTCAGCGGCTGCGTCGGAATCCGTCAGGTCCTCTCCGGCGCGAGCCTCCAGTCTGATGCTTCGCTCATTGACGGTGATATCGGCCGCTTCATCCGTCTTGTTGCCGACCAACAACATCACTCGGTCCGGCGCCGGCCGGATGCCGGACGTGGCGGCCAGCAGCTTGCGCAGCGAAAGGTCGGCGATCGTCATGTTGTTCTGACGGCCAAGCCGCAGCAGCCCCGGCCCATCTGACGTCGTGAAGGCGACGACGGCCCTGTCAGCCTCGACGACCGCGCCGTCGTTTTCAGTCCAGCCGCGTTGCTCGAGTGCGGCGCGATAGAAGCCGAGCACGGCCTGGAGACCGAGCGGCGTCTCAACGTGAGCCGACCGGATGAAGGGTGAATTCTTCGCGGTCATCAGGCCCCAACGGTCGGCGAGCGGCAGGCCCACGTCGTCGGACATTTTGGCTTCGAACGTCCGGCTGGTGGCCCCCGCCAAAAGCCCGATGGCATCGCAGAGCAGGCGCTCGCCAAGATTATCCGGGGCGCAACGGTCCCTGAGCGCCCACCATGTATCGTCGACATACCCGTTGGACCGCGTGGTGTGGGACCAGTTGATATGGATGGTGTTGGTCGGGCGGTCGCGGACAGGATCCGGCGTGACCGGGATCGCCATCGCCGCCGTCGCGGCGACCAGGCTGCCGGCGAGCAGGATACCTAGCTTACGGCGTTTCATGTTTTCCGCGATCCCTATTTTTTGCGATTCCTGGGCTCAGGTAACGATCCAGAGCTTGGTCGCGTCGACCGCGAAGAATGTTCACGGGTCCGGCCGACTGATGACGCGCCGCGTCAATCGGCGGCTTGTATCGCTGCGGGGATGCAACCCGGTCTCGGAGGTCTCCTCGTTGAAAACGGGCCTCCCGGAACCGACATTGGTCGCCGTCAAAAACGAAGCTTGCATTCGACGGGCTGCGAATGATCAAATCTCTGATCGGCATGCAGCGTTGTTGGGGACTCATGATGTTCAGGATGGTTGCGATCGTCGCTGGTTTGGGACTGGCGCTCGCCGGGTCAGTGGAGGCCCAGACTCCACGCAAGGGCGGAACCATCCGCATGACCGCGCCGTATGGCTCGAGTTTCACGAGCCTCGACATCCACACCACACAGCGCGCCCAGGACGAGATCTACGCCAAGGCGCTGCATCGCTCGCTCTACATCTGGAATTCCGCGGAAGGCAAACCGGTTCTGGAACTCGCCAAGGAGGACGTGGTCTCCGGCGGCGGCCTCGTTCACACCTTCAAGCTGCGCGACGACGCCTATTTCCACAATGGCCGCAAGATGACGGCTGACGACGTCATCTGGTCCTACACCCGCATCATGGACGGCGCCAAGGCCTTTCCAGGTGCGCGGTATGTCCGCGTGATCGAGGGCGCGGCCGCAGTCGAGAAGGGCCAGGCCAAGGAGATATCCGGCCTGAAGAAGATCGACGATTTCACCATCGAGATGAAGCTGACCGAGAAGGTCGATCCCGGCTTTTACTTCTTCACCGCGCTGACCTCGATCTATCCCGCCGACGAGGGCGCCAAGGAGAGCTTCATCCAGCATCCGATCGGTCTCGGACCGTTCAAGTTCGTCGAGCACGTGCCGGGATCGCGCATCGTGCTGGAGCGGTGGGACCGGTTCTACAAGCCCGGCAAGCCCTATGCCGACAAGATCGTCGTGTCGGTCATGGGCGAAGCCGCGGCCCGCGATGTCGCCTTCCGCAACAAGGAGATCGACACCTCGGTGCTGGGGCCGGCGCAATACGTCGCCTATCAATCCGACGCCGCCCTCAAGGGCACCATCGTCGAGGTCGCCGAGGTCTTCACGCGCTACATGGGCATGAATCCCTCGTTCAAGCCGTTCGCCGATAAGCGCGTCCGGCAGGCCATCAACTACGCGATCGACACCGATTTGATCATCAACAAGCTGGTCAAGGGCAAGGCCTACCGCGCCACCAGCTGGCTGCCGCTGACCGCTCCGGCCTACGACAAGGCGATGAAGCCGTACCCCTACGATCCCGCCAAGGCCAAGCAACTGCTCGCCGAGGCCGGCTATCCCAACGGCTTCGAATTTGAATGGACCACCAGCCAGAATGAAAGCTGGGGCCTGCCGATCGTCTCAGCCGTCATCCCGATGCTGGACAAGGTGGGCATCAAGGCCAAGGTCAAGCAGGTCGAGACGGCGGTGCTGGCGGAGGTGGTTCGCAGCGGCGACTACCAGGCTTTCATCTATTCCCAGGCGAGCGGGCCGGATCCGCAGGCTGCGCTCAAATGCTTCCACTCGTCGACGCCGCAGCCGGCCTGCAACTACACGACCTTCAAGAACGCCGACTTCGACAAGATCGTCGACGAGGCCGGGCAGGCCGACGATCCCGCCAAGCGCATCCAACTGCTGCAAAAGGCCAATGCGCTGCTCTATGAGGAGGCGCCGGTCTGGTTCTTCAACTACAACAAGGCGGTCATGGCGGTGCAGCCGTGGCTCAAGGGCGTTCAGCTGAATGCGACGGAGCTGACCCATCAGAACGTCGAGGACCTCTGGGTCGACGAGACCTCGCCCGCGAAGTGACACGCGCTGTCGCGCTCCCTCCATCGCATCATGTGATGGAGGGAGAGAGGAAAAGTGCCGATGCTCTCGTTCCTGTTCCGCCGTCTCCTGCAAACCATTCCGACCGTGCTCGCCGTCGTGCTGCTGGTCTTCGTGCTGTTCAGCGTCGTTCCCGGCAGCATCGCTTCGAGCATGAGTGATGATGCAGATCCGCAGGTCGAGCTGCGCATGAAAAAGCAGCTCGGTCTCGACGACCCCGTCTATGTACGTTTCGGCGCCTACATTGCCAAGCTCGCGAGCGGTGATTTCGGGACCTCGTTCCGGACGCGCGAGCCTGTCACGAGCATGATTGCCAAGCGGGCCTGGCCGACGCTGCAACTCATATTCACCGCCATGGCGTTTGCCGTCGTGATCGGCGTTCCTCTGGGTTTCGTCGCAGCACTTAGGCCCGGTGGCATCGTCGATACGCTCGCCATGGTCGTGGCGGTGTCGGGCCTTTCCATTGCCAAATTCTGGCTCGGACTGGTGCTGATGTATCTGTTTGCGTTGAAGCTCGGCTGGCTTCCGAGTTTCGGCTATGGCGACGGAGGGCTGAAATATCTGCTGCTGCCGGCCGTGACGCTCGGCGTCTCGCCCATGGCGCTTTTCGCCCGCACCACGCGCGCCGCGGTCCTCGAGATCATGACCGCTGATTTCGTCCGCACCGCACGCTCGAAGGGCATGAGCGAGACCAGGGTCGTGAAGTGGCACGTGATGCGTAATGCGCTCGTCATCATCCTCACGACCGTCGGCCTGCAGTTCGGCGGACTGATGGGGCAGGCAGTCGTCGTCGAAAAGCTGTTCTCCTGGCCGGGCATCGGCTCGCTGCTGGTCGACAGCGTGCTCCAGCGCGACATTCCGGCCGTTCAGGGCTCCATTCTCGTGGTGGTGCTGGCCTTTCTCGCGATCAATCTGCTGATCGACGTGCTTTACGGCGTGATCGATCCCAGGATCAGATACGCATGAAGCTCCGGGCCAATCTCGTCATCGGTGGGGTGTTGTTCGCGCTTGCGATCTTCGTCGGCCTGCTTGCGCCCTGGCTGGCGCACACCGATCCCGTCATGGACGCCAACCTCTTGAACGCGGAGGAGCCGCCGAGCTGGACCTGGTGGTTCGGGACCGATGACCAGGGCCGTGATATCTATTCCCGCGTCGTGTACGGCGCGCGGGTCTCGCTGACGGTCGGCATCATCTCGCAGCTGATCAACAGCGTCATCGGCGTGGCCCTCGGCCTGAGCGCCGGCTATTGGGGCGGCTGGTGGGATGATGTCGTCAACGCCCTGACCAATGTCATGCTCGCGATCCCATCGCTGATCTTCGCGCTCGCCATCATGGCGGTGCTGGGACCTGGCTTGACGAGCCTGCTCATCGCCCTCGGTCTGACCAACTGGTCCTTCACCTGCCGGATCGCACGGGCCTCGGCGCTGTCGCTCAGGAGCCAGGGCTACGTGCAGGCGGCAACCGTGCTCGGCTATGGCGATTTGCGCATCATGATCACGCAGCTGCTGCCGAATATGCTCGGACCGATCGTCGTCATCGGCACGCTCGGCATGGGCAGCGCGGTGCTGTCCGAGGCCGCATTGTCGTTCCTCGGGCTCGGGGTCCGCCCGCCTTTTCCGAGCTGGGGCAGCATGCTGTCGGAAGCCCGCGAGCAGATCACGACGGCGCCGTGGCTCTCGATCTTTCCCGGCCTCGCCATCTTCCTGACGGTGCTCGGCCTCAATCTGCTCGGCGACGGCCTGCGCGACATCCTCGATCCCCAATCGCGGAGCCGACGGACATGACCGGCACGCCGCTGATCGAAGTCGAGGATCTGCGCATCGATCTCGATGACGGGTCCAGGGCCGTTGCGGCAGCCGAGGGCGTTTCGTTTCGCATCGACCGCGGCGAAACGTTCGGCCTCGTCGGCGAATCCGGCTGCGGCAAGAGCATCACGGCGCTATCGCTGATCGGCCTGTTGCGGCACCCCTTGTCGATCGGCGGTGGCATCATCCGGTTCGAGGGGCGGGAGATCCAGCACCTTTCCGCCGCCAGGCAGCGGGAGCTCCGCGGCAACCGCATCGCCATGATCTTCCAGGAGCCGATGACGGCGCTGAACCCGGTCTCACCCGTAGGCCGGCAGATCGCCGAGATGTTCGTGCTGCACAAGGGCAAGAGCTGGCGGGAGGCCAATCAGCTGGCGGTCGAGGCGCTGGCGAGCGTGCGCGTGCCCGCACCGGAGCGGCGGGTGAAGGACTATCCGCACCAGCTGTCCGGCGGCATGCGCCAGCGTGTGATGATCGCCATCGCGCTGGCATGCGGTCCGGATCTCCTGATCGCCGACGAGCCGACCACCGCGCTCGACGTCACCGTGCAGGCCGAAATCATCGAGCTGATGCGGAATTTGTGCGCGGAGCGAGGAACGGCGATCCTGATGATCAGCCACGATCTCGGTCTGGTCGCAAATGTCTGCCGCCGGGTCGCCGTCATGTATGCCGGCCGCATCGTCGAGGAGCGCGGCTCGGCGGATATCTTCCGCGCGCCCTCGCACCCCTATACGCAAGGCCTGGTCGCCTCGCTGCCGCGGCTCGGCAGCCGCGCCGCGCTCGGGCGGAGCAGGCTGAAGGAGATCGCGGGCGTCGTCCCGGCCATCACGAATTTCCCTGATGGCTGCCGGTTCAATCCGCGCTGCGCGCAGGCGACCGATATTTGCCGGACCCGCGCGCCGGAGACGGATCCGCTCGAGGCGGGCGGTCTGGTCAGGTGTCATCACCATGCATGAACCGCAAGTCGTGCAGGGCAAGGCGAGGCCGGACGACGATCTCATCCTCGGCGTCGAGGATCTTGCGGTGCATTTTCCGCTGGGAGGCGGCTTGCTGGGCCGTGGCCGGCGGCTGCTCCGGGCCGTCGACGGCGTTGATCTCAGCTTGAGGCGGGGTGAATGCCTCGGCCTCGTCGGCGAGTCCGGTTCCGGCAAGTCGACGGTCGCATTGTCGATCCTTGGTCTCCTGACGCCGACACGCGGCCGCATCGTGCTGGACGGGGAGGTCGTCACGAACCGGCAATCCGGCGATCGCAAGGCGTTGGCCCGTACCGTGCAAATGGTGTTTCAGGATCCCTACGCTTCGCTCAATCCACGCCAGACCGTGCGGCGCACGCTCGAAGATCCGTTGCGCGTGCATGGCGTGACCGCAAAGAGCGAGATCGAGGACCGCGTCGCGACCATGCTGCGACATGTGGGCCTGCGGCCGGAACAGTCGGGCCGCTACCCGCATGAATTCTCCGGCGGCCAGCGCCAGCGTATCGGCATTGCCCGTGCCCTGATCCTCAACCCCAAGATCGTCATCTGCGACGAGCCGGTCTCGGCGCTCGATGTCTCGATCCGCGCCCAAATCATCAATCTGCTGCTGGAGTTGAAGGAGACGCTCGGCCTCTCCTACATCATGATCAGCCACGACCTCGGCGTCGTCGAGCACATGAGCGACCGCGTCGCAGTGATGTATCTCGGCCGCATCGTCGAGAATGGCGACTGGCGCGAGATCTTCGAACGCCCGGCGCACCCGTACACGCAAGCCCTGATCGCCGCCATCCCCGATCCGCTGCGACATGCGCCGCTGGCGACGACGGGCGGCGATCTTCCCAACCCGCTCAACCCACCGAACGGCTGCGCCTTCAGCCCGCGCTGTCGGTATGCGGAAGACATGTGCCGGAGAGAGCCGGGGCCGTCGCTGGAGACGCGCGCCGACGGGCATGCGGTGAGGTGCTGGCGGAGTGAGGAGATCGGTGCAGCGAGCCTCGCTCTATCTCCGTCACCCTAAGGTGGCCGCTTCTTCAGCGGCCCTCGAAGGGCGACGGCCCGGCTGTGCATCTCGGCCGTTCATCCTTCGAGGCTCCGCATGCGATGCTTTTCGCATCGCCTGCCTCGCACCTCAGGATGACGGGGCATTCCTTGCGGTGAACTGCGAAGTTCGAAGTGCGCCGCTCACCTCAGCCCGGCCAATACGACGTCGCGGATCACCCGGATCGGCGGCATCCATTGCTTCTCGTCGGCGTAATTTCCGCAGGTGATGGCGACCACGACGCCGAGGTCGGGCATTACGAACAGCCGCTGGCCGCCGTAGCCGAAGCCGCCGATCCAATGCGTGATCGGGCGGTTCGGCGGATGGCCGTACTGCAGATCGCCGCTGTACCAGAAATAGCCGTAGCGGCGCTGCTCGTCGCAGGGGACGTAGGGCTGGAACGATTTCGTGAGCCAGTCCGCCGAAACGATCTGACGCCCGTCCCATTGCCCGCGGTTGAGGATCAATTGGCCGATGCGGGCAAGATCGCGCGGCGTCATGCGCAGGCCGGATGCGGGCGCGGGTTGCCCGTTGAATCCCTTGGTCCATTCGGTCGGACCGATCCCGAGGGGTTCGAACAGGTTTGCGCGAGCGAAGTCCGGCAGCGATTGGCCAACGCCTTTCACCAGCAAATGTCCGATGAGCTCGGTGCCGGCCGCGCCGTAAATCCAGCGCGTGCCCGGATCGGAAATGAAGGGGCGGCCGAAGATGTAGCCCAGGCGATCGGGCGCCCTCTCCATCTGAATTTCGCTGTTGTTCGGATCCTGGTAGGGAATGTCCTCGTTCCAGTCGAACCCCAGCGTCATGGTCAGCGCGTGCGCGATGGTCAGACGCTGGAGGCGGGGATCCGTTGCGGCGTCGGCATAGTCTGGAAATTGCGCCATCAGCTTCTGGTCAGGTGCGGGCACCTTGCCGAGATCGAGCGCGATACCATAGAGCAGGCCGAGAATGCTCTTCGTGACCGAGCGCAAGTCGTGCAGCGTGTCGGGACCGAACGCGACGCGGCCGCGAGGAGCGCCCCAGACTTCATCCTCGCCGGCGAAATAGCGTTCGAGCACGAGCTTGCCCATGCGCGTCACGACGACGCCATGCAGGCCCCAGGCGCGATTGTCCGTGATCAGCTTGTCGAGCCGCGCATCGAGATCAGGCGCAAAGCCTGCATCGGGCGGCGTTACCGACTGCCACTCGAATAGAGCGGCCGCAAGCGGGTTTGTCGTCATGAGAAGGGCTCCCCCACCCATGAGAACGGTTCGACGATCGATTGCAGCCATCACGAGCTCAGGGCTTCCCCAGACATAAGGCCGGCGTCACGTTGAATTTGTGATCCTGTTTCGCCCGACGTGTCAAACGTCGCGCTGGCTCAAACCACGGCCAGTCAGCAAGCCCCCTCAACGTCCGCTGATGCCCACCAGGCGAGGACGGTGGTGGCTTGCGCGCGGCTTCTCAGCCTGCAGGGCGCGCAGCCATTCGCGAAAACTGACGACCTCGGGACAGTCCGCCGTGCCTTCGGGCGCAACCAGCCAATCACCCAAACCCGATCCCTCATCGATCCGGTCGCAGCGATAGCCGGGATGGTGGCCGAGGCCGCGGGCGATGAGCAGGTCGACCTTGCCTTCGACCAGCTCGTGCAGGCCGGCAGGTTGCAGCACCCGAAGACCGATGTCGGGATGCGCGCTGCGAAACTCCGCCAAGTCGAGGCGGCGCAGGTCGAGGCTGCCATGGACACCCAATTGCAGCAGTACCGCACCTGCTGGCTTCAAATGCGACGTCGCTTCGGCAATATGACGAAAGCCTTCGGATATCCCGGGCAAATAGGCTTGGCCGGCCGCGGTCAGGATGAGCTGCTTATGCAGCCGCTCGAACAGCTGCACGCCGAGGCGAGCCTCTAGCGCCTTCACCTGCTGCCCCACGGCGGCCGGCGTCACGTGCAATTCGTGCGCGGCGAGCTTGAAGCTGAGATGCCGGGCGGCGGCCTCGAAGGCGCGGAGCGCGTTGAGTGGGGGAAGGGCGTAGGTCATCGCGCCGCACTTTGACACCGATGGAGCACGGCCTTGCAATAGATTTTCTTGCGCTGAACCGCAGGATTGATGCTTTGCGCCGCCGCGACGCCGCCGGATAGGGTTCGGTCCGCAACCCGGAGAAGCCCATGTCCCCAGCTCACATCGTCAGCCACAATCCTGCAACGGTCAATGCGCCCGCCGGTGGCTACAGCATGGGACTTGAACTGAAGCAGCATCGGCGCCTGTTGTTCATCAGCGGCCAGGTCCCAGAAGGCTCCGACGGCGCCGTGCCCGAAGGTTTCGAGGCGCAATGCGAGCAGGCCTGGCGCAACGTCAAGGAAGTGCTCGCCGCAGCCGGCCTCAGCGTCGCGCATCTGGTCAAGGTCACGACGTTCCTGACCGGCCGCAACCAGGTTGTGACCAACCGTACCATTCGGCGCGCGGTGCTCGGCGATCATCAGCCCGCGTTAACTGTCGTGATCGTCGAGACCGTTGACAGCAAATGGCTGCTGGAGATCGAGGCGATCGCCGCGGAATGAAGTGACAGTCCAACCCGATTGAGAAACACCCAATGCCTGAGACGATCCATCCCTTTTACGAAGCGCATCGCGGTGCCATGGAAGCCGCCATGCGCCATCGGCTCGACCTCGCCGAAACGATGTTGTCCAAGCGTGCCCTTCTGTCCGATACCAACGCCATCCGGCGGGAGGTGATGGACGAATTCGAGCTCGTGCTCACCCAAATGCCCTATGTCGGGGGCGCGGCAAGCCGGATGAGCGATTTCTTCATGCGTCTCATGGGCTTCATGGCCATCAGCCGCGTGCTCCGGCGACATGGCGTGCCGCTGGCTGTGATCGGCGACATCGAGCGGGAAACCTACAAGGCGCAATTGCTCGCGGTGCCCGAGGCGGAACGTCTCGCTGCGGGGCGCCAATTCATGTCGCCGGAGAACCAGGCGTTGCTCCGCGAGCAGGCCGCAGAAAGCATCACGAAGAGCCATCGGGACGCGTTTCCGGAAGATTTCGTCTACGATTTCGTCGAACCGGGCCCGGGTGACCACTTTGAATTCGGTATCGACTACAAGGCTTGCGGCTTCTGCAAATTCGCCGCTCGCCACGGAGACAAGGACATCCTCCCGAACATCTGCGGGCTCGATTTCGACGCCTACGCAACGCGCGGCATCCGCCTGGAGCGGACGCAAACGCTGGCCGGCGGCGCGAGCCACTGCGATTTCAGATTTTCGCGGCTTCCGCCGGACCGGAACGCCGGGAGCTAAGCAACGTTCTCAACGTTGTTCGGCCCTCCTGCCGCCACATCGTCATTGCGAGCGCAGCGAAGCAATCCAGGCTGCCACCGCGGAATGATTCTGGATTGCTTCGCTGCGCTCGCAATGACGGGATCGATACAGCGAGCCTCGCTCTCTCTCTCTCTCCGTCACCCTGAGGTGCCGGCGCGCAGCGGAGGCCTCGAAGGGCGACGGCCCGGCTGCATCTCGGCCTTCATCCTTCGAGGCTCCGCAAGCGATGCGTTCGCATCGCTTGCCTCGCACCTCAGGATGACGGGTCACCCTTTGCGCGTCACCGGCAAGCCATTGATTCCGCTAGCCCCGGCTACTGTGCATGGGGTTGTTTTCGCACTTTTTGTTTTGAGGGCAGGCTACTCCGCCGCTTTTTCTCTCAGCCGCTGCGCATAGACGTTGATGACCAGAGCTGCCAAGAGGATCAGGCCGCGGATCAGGATCTTCAGGAAGCTGTCGATGTTGACGTGATCGAGGCCGTTGTTGAGAACGCCGAGCACGAAAAGCCCGACGATCGTGTTGCCGATGCCGCCGCGGCCGCCGAACAGGCTGGTGCCGCCGACAACGACGGCGGCGATGGAGTCGAGCAGATAGGTGTCGAACTCGTTTTGCTGCGCGCTGCCGAAATGGGCGACGCCCAGCATGCCGCCGATGCCGGAGCAGACCGCCGAGATCACCATCACCGCGCCGAGGATGAGCTTGACATTGAGGCCGGAATATTCGGCCGCCTCGCGATTGCCCCCGACCATGTAGACGTAGCGGCCGAAGCGCGTGTAGGTCAGCACCAGATGGCCGCCGAGCAGCATGATGGCCGCGACGATGACGAGCCAGGGAATGTCGCCGATCGAGCCCGAGCCGAGCGTGGTGATCAGGCTCGGAACCTTGTAGGCGATCTGGCCACGTACCAGCAGCGCCGAGATGCCAGCCGCGATCTGCATCATCGCCAGCGTCATGATGAAGGAGGGAATTCCGATCACGGTCAGCCCGAGTGCATTGACGAGGCCGAGCAGGGCGCAGAGCAGGATCGACAGTAGAATCGCGACTGCGCCGGGCAGCGGCACGTTGGCGATGTTGACGTAGGACTCCTGGAGCGTGAAGTAGGCGACCGCGATGCCGGTGACGTTGGCAATGCTGGCGATCGACAGGTCGATCTCCGCGCACAGGATCACGAAGGTGAGGCCGACCGCGATGATGCCTGTCACCGACACCTGGGTCAGGATGTTGCCGAGATTGTCCAGTGTCGCGAAGGAGGGGCTGGCGAAGGCGAAGAAGCCGGACAGGAAGATCAGCGTCAGGAACGGGGCGATGTTGCGCATCTGCGAGCGCAGGAAGGGCGCGAGGCCCCGCGCCCGCTGCCCCACCGCCGGAACCGTTTCACTGCTCGCCATGGTGATTCTCCGTCACGCCGCTTCCAGCAGGCGGTCCTTGCTGACCGGCTCGTTCTTGAATTCCCGCACCACTGCGCCGCGCTTGAGCACGAGGATGCGGTCGGCCAGCGACAGCACCGTTTCCGGCTCGGTCGACAGCACGATGATCGCAAGGCCCTTGGCGCGGAGGTCGCGGACGATGTTGATGACGTCGTTCTTTGCGCCGACATCCATGCCGCGGGTGGGCTCGCACAGCACCAGAAGCTTGGGCGGGTAGGTCAGCCATTTCGCCAGAGCGACCTTCTGCTGGTTGCCGCCGGAGAGCATGCCGAGGTCGAGGCCGACCACCGGCGGCCTGATCTGCAGCTGCTCGACCTGGCGCTGAGCAATGTCGCGCTCCTGCGCCGGCTTCAGCAGCAGCGCCGAGATGCGGTCGAGAATGCTGATCGAGATGTTCTTGTAGACCGGCTCCTGGTGAAACAGCATGTCGCGCCGGCTCTCGGGCACCAATGCCACCCCGGCCCGCCGGGCCGCTGCCGTGCTGGCGAAGGTCTTTGGCTTGCCCTCGACCGCGAGCGTGCCGCTGTCCGGCTTCAGCTTGCCGAACAGGATGCGCGACAGCTCCTGTTGGCCACAGCCCATGAAGCCGTAGATGCCGAGCACCTCGCCGGCGCGGGCCTCGAAGGAGACGTCTTGAAGACTGCGGGCGAGTGATAGCTGGTCGACCTTCAGGATCACCGAGCTTCCACTCGGCTGTGGCAACATCAGATCGTCGGTGTAGCTGTGCTCGAGGGCCTCGCCGCCGCGGCCGATCATCGCTTCGATCAGTGCGCCCTTGCTGGTCGCGGCGCTCGCCGTCTCGGCGACCTTTCGCCCGTTGCGGAACACGGTCACCGTGTCGGAGACGCGCAGGATGTCCTCGATGAAATGCGAAATGAAGACGATGGCAGTGCCTTGCTCGCGCAGGCGCCGGAGCGTTGCGAAGAGCCGCTCGACCTCGGGCGGAGAGAGGGCGGAGGTCGGCTCGTCCAGGATGACGATGCGGGCGCGGGAGAATAGCACGCGGGCGATCTCGATCAGCTGCTGCAGCCCGATGGGTAAGTCGCCGAGCCTGCTCATCGGATCGACGTCGATGCCGAAGCGGGCGAGCTGCTCGCCGGCCTCGCGCGCCATGCGCCGCCATTGCACGAGGCCCAGGGCGTTGATCGGCTGGTTGCCGAGGAAGACGTTCTCGGCGACCGTGAGGTCGGGCGCGACAGAGAGCTCCTGATGCACCATGGCGATGCCGGCCGCGTGCGCGTCGCGGGCCGAACGGAAATGCGTCTCCGCGCCGTCAATCAAGAAGCGGCCGGAGAACTCGGTGTGCACGCCGGCGATGATTTTCATCAGCGTGCTTTTCCCGGCGCCGTTCTCGCCGACGAGACCGTGGATCTCGCCGGGAAGCAGCGCGAAGTCGACACCACGAAGCGCTTCGACACCGCCGAAGCTCTTCGTGATGCCCTGCAGTTCAAGGATGGGCGAGCGACCCTCTGACATGAAAGTTCAGATCTTGGAGGCTCAGATCAGGAAGTGATCCTGCATCCACTGCATTCCGGCGGCATTGGCCTTGGTCACGACCGGGCCGTCAGTGACGACGTTCTTGGGAATGCCCTGTCCGCTCTTCTCGCCGCCGACCACGGCCGAGACGCCCGCGATGATGGCGCCGCCATGGATGCGGCAGGAGGGGTTGCGGACGGTCGCGAACATGCGGCCTTCGCTCACGGCCTGGATCGCCGGCGGCATGGCGTCGACGCCGCCGATCAGGATGTTGGTGCGGCCCCGCGCCTTCATGATGTTGGCGGCGGCGAGCGCCATGTCGTCATTGTGGAAGAACGCCGCATCGATCTGCGGATATTTGGTCAGATACGTTTCCCACAGACGCGCCGTCTTGGAGACGTCCCAGTCGGCCGGCTGGGTATCGAGCACCTCGATCCCCGGGAATTGCTTGACCACCGAGGTGAAGCCCTTGGCGCGGCCTTGCGCGCCGGTATGGCCGAGCGCGCCTTGCGTCATGATGATCTTGCCCTTGCCCCCCATGGCGTTGCAGAGGGCCTGGGTCACCGAGGCGCCCATGAACTCGTTGTCGGGGGCGAGGAAGGAGTGGACGTTGATCTGGTCGAGCGGCGCAATCAGCGTGTCCATGTCGATCACGGGCGTGCCGGCGTCGATCATCTTCTGCACGGGCTGGGTGAGGGTGCCGATGCCGAAGGCCTGGATCGCGACGAAATCCCATTTCTGCGAGGCCATGTTGTCGATCGCCGCGCGCTGCTTCACGGCGTCGAGCTGGCCATCGAACCAGGTGACCTCGACGTTGAACAGCTTGCCCCAGAACTCCGCGGCCTGCTTGCCCTGTGCGCACCAGGTGGCCTGAAGGCCCGCATTGGAAAATGCCGCCTTCAGCGGCTTCTCGCTACGTCCGACCTCGGCCGCCAGTGCTGGATTGATACCCATGCTGCCGAAGAGGGCCGCTCCGGCGCCGGCGGTCGCGGCCGCCTGAAGAAGATCGCGCCTCGTCGTCGAGAAATCTTTCGTCCCGGACATCGCTCGCTCCCATACACTTTATCGTCGGCGCGTCATTGATTGCGCGACCGATGTCCGAAAGTGTCTCACAAGAGTTGGTGCCACTCAATCCGCAATCACTCGCCATCGCAGCAAGCCGCGTTGGTGCAGCGCAAAGCGTCAGCCGGTCGCGCCGGTGAGTGCGTCGATGTCGACGAGCAATGTGTCCCAGACCTGCGCGATCTCGGTTGACCATTCATCGCCGAGCAGATCGCGCAGCGTGTCCCTGATGATTGTGAAGAAGGCGGTGAACAGCTGGCGCGATGTGCCATAGGCGTCGTGGGAGGTGACCTCGCAGGCAATCAGCCGGAAATGCCCGTGACGCATCCCGGAAAAATCGAGGATGGCCTCGATCGTCAGCGCGAGCATCGACCCCTTCACGAGGTCACTGCCGTCCGAGCGGAACATCGCTTGCGTTTCGGGATACGCGTCGAACAGGCGTTGGTAGACGAGGGGCGTGAGATCCGCGCAGTGCGAGGCCGCGAGTTCGAAGCTGATTTCGACCGGATTGGACGACGCCTTCATCGGTGCTTCAGCCTCGCGGACAAAAAAAGAGCGGGGCCCTGGCCCCGCTCAAAAATTGTGTCGACCCTATTATCCCCGATTCTAAGATTTGCTCTTGATTGACGGGGCGACGCTGCGTTTTGCGCGCCAGGGGCTCCTCCCGAGACTTGGACCACCAGGCCTTGACCTTGCGGTCAGCGCCTGAGCAAGAGGGATGCTAGATCAACTTTTCTCACTTGTCATCATTTTCGGCAACGAATGTTCAAAATTCGAGCAGATGACGAAATGATCGGGCTTTTGGCCCCCAAGTATATGACAAATCTAAGAAATCTGTGGGAGACGGGCCGTTTGACGGGGCTCAATGCCCGACCCCGGTCCCGTGGTGGGTTCCTCCGACCACGGTTCTCGACCTAATTTGCGCTGGGCCAAGAAGGCGGCGGAACTGACCTCGACTTGGGGCCGGCACGGTGTTTAGTTAGCAGACGAACGAATGGTTCGGCGGATGCGCGCACGGCTACAAAAATTCCTGCCCCTGGTCCTGCTCGCTTTGGCGATGCAGGTGCTGGCGCCGATTGCCGCCTGCTGGGCGACGGGCCTCGCCGTTGCCGATCCGCTGTCTGCCGGCGTCATCTGCCACAGTGGGGGCGATCAAGGCGGCCTGAACGATCGGACCGGCGCGCCGACCGCGCATGCCGGCGCGTGCGCCCTGTGTTGTCTGGGCCAAGCCGGTGCGTCGCCCGATTCGCCGAAGCATGCGGTACTCCAAATACCCTTCCGCCATGCCGAACCCGTGGTGTGGCATCCGGCGGATGCCCTTGCGATCGCCGTTCATGCGGGCACGAGCGCGCAGGCGCGCGCCCCACCTCATCTTTCCTGACGTAGCGACAAACCGAACCGTTGGCACGTGCCCTTGCCGTGCCGATCGCGTGTTCAATAGACCGGCCGACGTGCCGGATGTCAGGAATTCAAGATGTTACGCATTCGTGCGATCGGGAGCGCGGGCTTGCCCGTGCTTATCGGACTGGTGTCCCCGATCGGTTCAGGCGCGCTCGCCCAGGCTGCCTCGGAAGCGATTCCCGCGGTGACGGTCGAGGCGCCGCAAGCTAGCCGCCCCAAGCCAATCACCCGGCCATCCCGATCGCGCTCCGCTTCGGTGGCCCGCGTGGTGAGGCCGGTC
>NZ_JALBHA010000609.1:0-3393 GCF_023006445.1 Bradyrhizobium sp. SHOUNA76 | reverse complement strand
CCCGCGGCCGGCAGCCACGCTGCCTGTCGGCACGTAGGCGGTAAAGCGAACGCGCGCGTCGCGGTTGACGAAGCGGCCGACGTCAGCCGGCGTCTCGATGATGCGCGTGCCGATCGGCTCGCGTTCATCGCCTTTGGTGACGAAGAACCAGCCGGCGACGGTAGGCTTCGGCACGGTCTCAGTCTCCACCACATCGACCAACTTCCTTGGCTTGATGGCGGCGAAATATTCTGCCGCCGCCTTAATCTCATCGTCGTTCGCCGCCTTCGCAAGCGAGATCATCCATGCTTGCGGAACGCGGTCGAGCAATGCCGTCGAGCGCTTGCCGCTCCTGTAGTCGTGCATCTGCTGAATAAAGTAAGCAACCGGCAGGCCAGCGATGTCGGCGTTCTCCGGACCGCCCGTGCCAGAGGCACGATGGCAGAAGCCGCAGGCGTAGACGTCAGGCTGGCGACCGCTCGCCACGACTGCCGGCATCGTCGGATGGTCACCTGGGTGCCAATCCGGCGCCAGGAAGCGATCGCGCGTTTGTGGGACTGTATAGCTCGCCGTGCTGTCGGGAACGTGGCGAGGTTGACCGTCATCCGGCGGCGGCTTGAAGTCGGGCGGGTTGTAAGTGTAGGCCCAAAACGGTGGCTTCTCGGTGACCTGCGCGTGCGCGCCCGCCGTACATACGAGAATTATGGTCAGTGCACCTGCCGCCCGAGCGGCCGCTCCCAATCGCACCATGTTCGTCTCCGGCTTATCTGCCCAGACGGAACAGGTAGATTAACCACGAATTCGCGCTGAAACAATTGGCTTTCGTGGCGATTCAGGCCGCAGTCTTGGGGTCCGGGTTGGGTCTCACAAGCGGCATCCCGTCGCTATCGCTCTTGGCCCAACGCCGACATTCAGGCGCTTGAGATGAAGGGCACCCCGATCAGCTATTTCAGACAGGCCGCTGCCCGTCGGGCAAAACAGCTCGGTCATTTCGATCACCCCGCCTGTCAAGCCCTCTCGCCGAAATATTCCACTTTACCGAAATTCGGATTTGACGTACACACTGATCACCCTGGCCCGAGACGAGGGGCGGATCGCGATCGTCACGAACCGCGGGCTGGGCAGCGATGGACGCGACGGCGTCGGGCGCAACGGGCATTGCAGGGCGGGACACCGTGAGCAATGGCCTTTCCGCGCATACGACCCGACGCTGACAGCGTCTTCGCATGGTTTCGGGGGCGAGCACACGCCACCTCCCGGATTCCCAGCGAGGACGTGCGCGGACGGAAAAGTCGTGTGGTCCCGACGCCCGGGGTCTGTGCGTCAAGTCTTGCGGTGATGTGGCGGCCGACCGGTCCGCGCATCGATATCCACAAGGCGACGGGGGCAATAGTGCAACGCTCCCCGAGGAGAGCACGAAGGACACCGTTAAAACCATTCGCGCAGGGAAGGCCGGGCGACCGGCACACCTGTGGTCCACCCCGTGTGCATTTCTATCGCGCACGGATCTCGGGTGCCGCCGGCGCCCGGCCTTCCCTGCGCCCTCGTCTTTTTCGAGGGCGTGCGAGACCCAAAACTCGGGCGAGACGCGCCGCGAGAAGGCGATCGTGTGTTTGCTATTTGAAATGTGCAATGGAGTGCGATGGCCTCGCCAATTGCTCCGTCATTGCGAGCGCAGCGAAGCAATCCAGACTGCACCCGCGGCGGGATTCTGGACTGCTTCGCTCCGCTCGCAATGACATGGTTGAAGGAGTGCGCTCCCATCCATCACCGTCACCCTGAGGTGGCCGCTTCTTCAGCGGCCCTCGAAGGGCGACGGCCCGGCTCTCGCTGCTAAGGTATCGAAGCATCCCGGCCGTACATCCTTCGAGGCTCTCGATGGCGCGCTGACGCGCCCCATCCCTCGTTCCTCAGGATGACGGGATAAGTGGAGTTTGACGCGGTAGAAACTACCGCATCATCATCCGCGCGATCGCTTCCCCGATCACCACCGTGGTGAAATGCGTGTTGGCGCGGCAGTCCGACGGCATGATCGAGGCGTCGGCGACGCGTAGGCCCGAGATGCCCTTCACCCCGCCGTCAGGGTTGACCACACCATCGGCATCGCCGGCGCCGCTCATGCGGCAGCTGCCGGCGGCGTGCTGGATGTCGCCGGTCTCACGGCGCAGCACCGCGTCGAGCTCGTGATCCGGCAGGTGAGCTGCCTGCGGCAGCGTCAGATCGGTGTCGGCGAGCCGGATCCAGTCGGCGATGCCTGACAGCGCCGGCTGCGAGGTGAGCACGGCGAGACGCTTCACCGCATCCATCATGCGCAGCATGTCGCGGGGATCGGCCAGCATGTTCTCCTCGACGACGGGATCAATCGCGGGATCGGTCGAGGCCAGCTTCAGCGTGCCGCGCGAATACGCGTTGAACAGACCCGCGCCGATCGCGCCCGGCACGCCGATGCCGCGGTGATTGAAGGCGATCAGAATCATGTCGCGCTTGCCGCCGTCGGCGAGGCCCGAGGAATAGGTCACGCAGCAATTGGTGTGGCGGGTGTCCGGATCGGTGGGCCTGAGATTTTCGTGGAGCTGGATGGTGGCGCGAAACAGCGGATGGTCGAAGTAGTGCTTACCGACCGGCAGGTCGCACTCGACCGCAATTCCCATCGCCTTCAACTCGTCGGCCGGCCCGATGCCCGAGCGCAGCAGGATCGCCGGACTGTGGATGGCACCGGCGCACAGCACGATCTGCCGGGCGCTGATCTCGTGGGTGCCTTGCCCCTCGATATGGACGCGGACGCCGGTCGCCCTTCCGTCGCTGATCAGCACGCGATCGACCAGCGCATGGCCGCGAATTTCGAGATTGGCGCGGCCGCGCGCGGGCTCCAGATAGCCCTCGTTGGTGCTGATGCGCCGGCTGTCGCGGCTGTTGATGGGATAGCAGGCCACGCCCTCGCCATCGGGGCCGTTGAGATCGGCGCACCAGGGATAGCCGCTCGCGAGCGCGGCATCGCGCAAGCCGCGATCGATCGGCCCCCATTTTTCCGGAGGCGCCCGGTAGACCGGCAGTGGCCCGCCGCGTCCATGGCCTGCGGCATCGCCGAACTCCAGATCGTCCTCGATCACGGAGAAGAGCGGCATCACCTCCCCGGCCGACCAGCCGGTGCAGCCATTGGCGGCCCATTCGTCGAAGGCATCGGCAACGCCGCGGATCGCGATCTGGCCGTTCATCATCGAGGAGCCGCCGAGCCCCTTGCCGCGCCAGTAGAAGCGCGGCTCCTGCCCGGCCACCCGGCGCGTCAGGAGATCAGGCCACTGCCATTTCTCCTGGTACTCGCGCCTGTGGATGATCGGGATCGGATTCGGCGTCACCACCTCCCACGGCGCCTCGTCGGCGCGCCAGTCCAGGCCCGCCTCCAGCAGCAGGACG
>NZ_JALBHA010000608.1:0-3397 GCF_023006445.1 Bradyrhizobium sp. SHOUNA76 | reverse complement strand
CCTCGCCGCCAATGCCGAGGACGTCGCCGAGGCCCGCGCCTCCAGTAACGCCACCTCCTCCTTCATCGACCGCCTGACGCTGACGCCGTCGCGGGTCGAGGCGATGGCCGAAGGCGTCGGCATCGTGCGCGGCATCGCCGATCCGATCGGCATCGTCACCGAGAGCTGGCAGCGGCCGAATGGCATCACGATCGAGCGGGTGCGCGTGCCGCTCGGCGTCGTCGGAGTGATTTTCGAGAGCAGGCCCAACGTCGCGGCGGACGCCGGCGTGCTGTGCCTGAAATCCGGCAATGCCGTGGTCCTGCGCGGCGGCTCCGACAGTTTCCGGTCGTGCCGCGCGATCCATGACTGCCTGGTGCAAGGCCTGCGCGAAGCGGGCCTGCCTGAAGCCGCGATCACGCTGGTGCCGACGCGCGACCGCGCGGCGGTCGGCATGATGCTGTCGGGGTTGAACGGCGCCGTCGACGTGATCGTGCCCCGCGGGGGAAAAAGCCTCGTTGCACGCGTCGAGCAGGAAGCGCGCGTGCCGGTGTTTGCGCATCTCGAAGGCGTCAATCACGTCTATGTCGATGCCAGCGCCGACCTTGCCATGGCGAAGTCGATCGTGCTGAACGCAAAAATGCGCCGCACCGGCGTCTGCGGCGCGGCCGAGACGCTGCTGGTCGATCGCGCTGCTGCCGGCAAAAACCTGAAGCCGCTGGTCGAGATGCTGATCGAGGCGGGCTGCGAGGTGCGCGGGGATGAAACAGTGCAAAGGACGGATGCGCGCGTAAAACCTGCGAGCGAAGATGATTGGGACACCGAATATCTCGACGCGATCATCGCGGCGAAGGTGGTGGACGGCGTCGACGGCGCGATCGCGCACATCCAGAACCACGGTTCGCATCACACCGATGCGATCGTGAGCGCGGATGGGGCGGCTGCGAACAAATTCCTGAACGAGGTCGATTCCGCGATCGTGCTGCACAACGCCTCGACGCAGTTCGCCGATGGCGGCGAGTTCGGGTTCGGCGCCGAGATCGGCATCGCCACCGGCCGCTTCCACGCTCGCGGCCCTGTCGGCGCCGAGCAGCTGACGAGCTTCAAATATCGCGTTCGCGGCACCGGGCAGACGCGGCCGTAAGCAACGTCGCGGGGCGGGCATTGAGCAACAATTTCGTCGTGCCGCGTTTCCCGGCGCAAGCGGTCCCGCCCACCACGGAGGGCATGCGCATCGGCCTGCTCGGCGGCTCGTTCAATCCGCCGCACCAGGCCCATCGCGCCATTAGCCAGTTCGCGCTGAAGCGATTGCAACTCGATCGCGTCTGGTGGCTGGTGACGCCTGGCAACCCGCTCAAGGAGAACGGCGCGCTGCATGAGCTCGGCGCGCGCATGCAGGCGGCGCGCGAGGTCGCTGATGATCCGCGCATCGAGGTCAGCTGTCTCGAATCCGTCATTCGTACCCGCTATACTATCGACACGATCAACATCTTGCGCCGCCGCTTCCCTGGCTTGCGCTTTGTCTGGATCATGGGCGCCGACAACCTCGCTCAATTCCACCGTTGGCAGGACTGGCGGCGCATCGCCGCCCAGGTGCCGATGGCCATCATCGATCGCCCGCCGCAGAGTTTTCGCGCCCTCGCCTCCCCCGCGGGACAGGCATTATCGCGCTACCGCCTTCCCGAGGAAAAAGCGGCACTGCTGGCGGACCGGAGGCCGCCGTCCTGGGTGTTTTTGACCGGATTGAAGCTGAATCTCTCCTCGACGGGCCTGCGGAACCCGGACGGGAGCTGGAAAGGTACGAAGTGAGTCAGAGTATGCCGAAGTGGTGTGGACTTCGGGCTCTCTGGCATATTGAAACCCTTAACCCCACATGATGTAGTGTAACCAGTGAGCGTCGGATTCGGCGTTCGCGATACAGTGAAAGGAATGGTCCCTGACCACATCTGTATTGTCCAAGACAGAGTCTGTTTTACCCAAGGTTGCCAAGCCGGCGCGTAAAACATCGACCAAAGCTGCGGCCTTGAAGGCGCAACCCGACGCCGACAAGACGCTGAGCCTGATCCTCTCCCGCCTCGACGACATGAAGGCGGAAGAGACGGTCACCATCGACCTTCGCGGCAAATCGGCGTACTCCGACTACATGATCGTCACCACCGGCCGGGTGAACCGGCACGTCGGCGCGATCGCGGAAAACGTCGCCAAGGGCCTCAAGGAAAACGGCATCAAGAACATCCACGTCGAGGGCTTGCCCAATTGCGACTGGGTGTTGATCGATTCCGGCGACGTGATCGTGCACGTGTTCCGACCCGAGGTCCGCGAGTTCTACAATCTCGAGCGATTGTACACGCAGGGCCCAGGGGCGGCGAAGGCGATCTAGGCTCATCGGGCCGATTTCGAATCGGCTGACGCGCATGCTAGCGTCGTGCGCGCGCTTATTGCGCGCGATCTTGAAAACGCGACCCTGAAGATATCAGCCCCTGAAGATATCATGCGTGTTGCTGTCATTGCGGTGGGCCGGCTGAAGCAAGGCCCCGAACGGGAGCTTGCCGACCGCTATTTCGAGCGGTTCGACGAGGCCGGCCGCAAGCTCGGATTCCGCGAGCTCCTGGTCCACGAGATCCCCGAAAGCCGCGCGCGAGACACCGCGACGCGGATGAGCGAGGAGGCCGCGGCGATCTCCGTCCATATTCCGGAAAAGTCGATCCTGGTGGCGCTGGACGAGCGCGGCCAGAATCTGGATTCCACCGTATTCGCACGGCATCTCGGCCGCTGGCGCGACGAAGGCGCCGGACATACTATCTTCGTGATCGGAGGGGCGGACGGACTTTCGCCCGAATTGCGCCGTAAGGCCAAGCTCGCGATCGCGTTCGGCTCTGCGACCTGGCCGCACCAAATGGTCCGCGTCATGCTTCTGGAACAGCTTTATCGGGCCGCCACCATTCTGGCCGGCCACCCCTATCACCGCGCGTGATGCGCGCCACAACGAGCACCTTTGCCGACACGATGCGAGCGCCGCTCCTCAACCTGTTGCTGATTACAAGCGTTGCCGGCGCAAGCCTCGCGCAAGCTCAGACGGCAACGCCGGCGCCGCAGACCGCAGCCGTCTCGCCCGATGCCATCAAGCAGCGCGAGCAGGAGCTGGAAGCCGCCCGCGCCAGGCAGAAGAGCGCGGAGGAAGCACAGGCCAAGCTCAAGGCCGAGATCACCGCGCTCGGCCAGGACCGCACCCAGCTCAATCAGCAGCTGATCGACACCGCCGCCAATGTGCGCAGCGTGGAGACCAAGATCGACGAGACCGAAGCACGGCTGCGCGCGTAAGCTCTGACGTTGCCGAAGTCGCGAAGCGTCCGAAGAACCGTCCAGGCAGCCGCGAGCGATCGTCGATGACGATGCGCTTGATGGGCTCCATGCTGGT
>NZ_JALBHA010000607.1:0-3409 GCF_023006445.1 Bradyrhizobium sp. SHOUNA76 | reverse complement strand
GCCTCGACGTGCTGGACGGAGGCCCCGGCGACAACGTCGTGATCCAGTCGTTGCTCGCGCACGCGAACCTTCACGCGGGCACGCTGGTCTGAGCCGGCGGTCGCGACTGCCTGAAGCGCGGCGAGACGGCGGAAAAGTCGCTCCTTCCGCGCGACGGCGCTCCCATTTGCGCGGGCTTTGACCTCCATGCGAGTCCTGATATCCTTCAACACGGCGTCGATCGACGAGCGATGCGGTCAATCATTGAACAAGAGCGGCTTGAAGGATGCGGATGAGAAGCGTGACGCTCTTGGCTCTCGGCCTCATGTTGATCGGCGTCGAGTCGCAGGACAGCGCGAGCGGGCAGACTTCGGTCGCGCCGCCGGTTTCGCTGGTTCCTCAAACTGCCTCGCCGCCGCGCGCGAACACCAAGAATTCCAGGATTCCGCCGGCGGCCTCCGGCAGAGGGGCGTCACCATCCGTCGTCGGTCAGCCGGCACCGAATTCGGCGGCCGATTACGATGGCTTCAGCGCCGCGGACGACACTGACACCCCAAGTCAGGTGACACCGCCTGCGAGATCCCGCGCCACAAGGGACTCCAGCTCCTATCCAGATGCAGGCAGCCTCGACCAGGAGGACGAGGCGTTGAAACGCAAACTGACGATCTGCCGAAATTGCAAATAGCGAGGCGAAATCCGGAGAGCAACTCCCGCAGATGCGGTTATCCCGGATACGCAGCGCTCGATCCGAGCTATGGCAGTCCGCTGCATAGCTGACTGTCGCCTGCCCACGCTTTACCCACCCGGCATTTCCTGATCCTCTCTCCCCAATCGGCCGGACCAACCGGCCAAGCCTTGAGGAGAGAGACGCCATGAAGCTCGGCACCGCCATTGCGGAAATCATGAGGCGCGAGGGAATCGAGATCCTCTGCGGCTATCCGGTCAACCATCTGATCGAGCATGCGGCCAAGGCCGAGATCCGGCCCGTGATGGTGCGACAGGAGCGCGTCGGCATCCACATGGCGGATGCGATTTCGCGGGTGACGTCGGGTCGCAGCATCGGCGCGTTCTGCATGCAGCATGGACCTGGCGCCGAGAATGCGATGGGCGGCGTTGCGCAGTGCTTTGGCGAATCCGTGCCGGTGCTGGTGCTGCCGATGGGCTATCAGCGCAGGCTTGCGCATATCGAGCCGAACTTCAATTCCAGCGAGGCGATGAAGCCGTTCGCGAAATCGTCGGAGCCGATCATCCTCGCCGCGGAAGTCGCCAACATCTTCCGCCGCGCCTTCACCAAGCTGAAGAACGGCCGCGGTGGTCCCGTGATCGTCGAAATCCCCTCCGACATGTGGAACGAGGAGGTGCCGGAGCCGCTCGACTACACACCGGTGCTGCGGACCCGCTACGGCGCCGACCCGGTTCACGTGAAGGAAGCAGCCAGCCTGCTCGTGAACGCAAAACGACCTGTGATCTATGCCGGCCAGGGCGTGCATTACGCGCAGGCCTGGCCGCAACTGAAGCGGCTCGCGGAGCGGCTGGCGATCCCCGTCACCACCAGCCTCGGCGGCAAATCGTCGTTCCCGGAAACGCATGCGCTCTCGCTCGGCTCGGGCGGCCTTGCAGTACCGCGCGCGGTGCCGAAGTTTCTGAGCGAAGCCGACGTCATCTTCGGCATCGGCTGCTCCTTCACTGAAACAAACTTCGGCATCGCGATGCCGAAGGGCAAGACCATCATCCACTCCACGCTCGATCCCAATCATCTCAACAAGGACGTGGAGGCCAAGATCGGCCTGGTCGGCGACGCCGGCCTCGTGCTCGACGCGCTGCTGGAGGAGATCGCCAAGACCGTCACCGCGGATCGCGATGCCTCCGCCGTCGCGGCCGAGATCGCGGCCTCGCACAAGGAGTGGCTGGTGAAATGGATGCCAAAACTCACCAGCAACGATGCGCCGCTCAGCCCCTATCGCGTGCTCTGGGATTTGCAGCACACTGTCGACATCGAGAACACCATCATCACGCATGATGCCGGCAGCCCGCGCGACCAGCTCTCGCCGTTCTGGAAATCGGTCGAGCCCCTCACCTATCTCGGCTGGGGCAAGACGACGCAGCTCGGCTACGGCCTCGGCCTTGCGATGGGCGCCAAGCTGGCAAAGCCCGACAAGCTCTGCATCAACGTCTGGGGCGATGCGGCGATTGGCTTCACCGGCATGGATTTCGAGACCGCCGTGCGCGAGCGCATCCCGATCATGTCGATCCTGCTCAACAATTTCTCGATGGCGATCGAACTGAAGGTTATGCCGGTCTCGACCGAAAAATATCGCTCGACCGACATTTCCGGCGACTATGCCGCAATGGCGCGCGCCTTCGGCGGCTATGGCGAGCGGGTGTTGAAGCCGGAGGACATCATCCCCGCGATCAGGCGCGGCATCCAGAAGACGAAAGAAGGCGTCCCGGTGCTGCTCGAGTTCATCACCAGCAAGGAGACCGAGGTGTCGCGGCCGGGGACCTGAGACGGGCCGGGCCTCAGCGACACGGTCGCGGACGGCTGGCTCCGGCCGCAGAAGATGTGATAATCCGGCCCGGTGCCGCGCCTGTCGCGGCATCAAGCCGGATCAGGAATGACGACCCCTTCCAACAAAATCGAGGAACTCCAGCGCCGATTGCAGTCGGCTGCAGCCGAGACTGCGCAGCTGCGCAGCGAGCTGGCGATCGCGCGGGATCGCCAGAGCGCCAGCGCCGAGATCCTGCGCAATATCGCGGCATCACCCTCCGATGCCCGGCCGGTCTTCGCGGCGATTGCATCCAGTTCCAAGCGCCTGCTCGACGGCTTCTCCGCCACCGTGCTTCAATTCACCGGCGACGAGCTGCACCTCGTGGCGTTCACGCCGACCAGCCCGGAGGCGGATGAAGGGCTCGAGGCCTCGTTCCCGCGCAAGATCTCGGACTTCCCGACCTTTGCCCTGGTGCGTGACGGGGAGACCATCCAGTTTCCGGACAGCGAAGCCGATGACGTCCCACAGCTGAACCGCGAGCTGGCGCGGCTGCGCGGCTTCCGCAGCGTGCTGTTCATGCCGCTGATGAACCGGGGCACGCCGGTCGGCATGATCAGCGTCACGCGCGCCGTAACAGGCGCGTTCGCGCCCGACCTCGTGCAGCTGCTCCAGACCTTTGCCGACCAGGCCGTGATCGCGATCGAGAATGCACGCCTGTTCAACGAGACGCGCGAAGCGCTCGAGCGCCAGACCGCCACCGCCGATATCCTGAAGGTGATGGCAGCCTCGCCCTCGGACGTGCAGCCGGTGTTCGACGCCATCGCCGCCAATGCCAACCGGCTGATCGGCGGCTTTTCCACGGCGGTGCTGCGCTATGTCGACGGCGCCGCGCACCTTGCCGCGTTCACGCCGACCGATCCGGCCGGCGATCGCGTGCTCCA
>NZ_JALBHA010000606.1:0-3419 GCF_023006445.1 Bradyrhizobium sp. SHOUNA76 | reverse complement strand
CGCTCTGTCCGGCTGGATGGGCCACGCAAAGCCGTTTGCGTTCGAGCTGGCCTATGCGGCCGCCGGCGGTGTCGAACGCATGCGCGTCGGCACGCCTCCGGTGCTGGCGATGGCGGCGCTGGAGGCTTCGCTCGACATCTGGGACCGCGTCGATATCGCGGAGGTCCGTGCGCGTTCGCTGGCGCTCACCGATCTCCTGATCAGCGAGGTCGAACGCCGCTGTCCGTCCTTGAAACTCGTCACCCCACGCGCCCATGAGCGCCGCGGCTCGCAAGTCTCCTTTGCCTTCGACGGCGGCTACGCCGCCATGCAGGCCCTGATCGCCCGCGGCGTCATCGGCGATTTCCGCGCGCCTGACATCATGCGGTTCGGGATCACGCCGCTGTACATCGGTGAAAGCGAGATCATCCACGCGGCCGAGATCATCGAGGAGGTGATCGCAGGCGAGGTGTGGCGCCGGCCGGAGTATCAGGTCGTGAATGCGGTGACGTGAGGGAGGCAGTCTCTAACGGCGTCATTGCGAGGAGCTCTTGCGACAAAGCAATCCAGAATCCCTGTACCGAGGGATTCTGGATTGCTTCGCCTCGCTCGCAATGACGGCGGATAGATCAGGGGCGCTGGTCCCACAACGCCGTCACGATCGCATCAAGCCCATCCGTGAGTGCCGCCGGTCCCGGCTGCAGTATGATTGGTGACTTGATCTCGAAGATGCGGTCGTCGCGCACAGCCGGAATCTCATTCCAGCCATCGCGCTGCTTGATGCGGGCAGGCACGACCTTCTTGCCGCACCATGATGCGAGGATCACGTCGGGCGCAGCCTCGCGCACCGCCTCAACCGAGACGATGCGATCCATCGCGGCCTGCCGATGGCGCAACTCCGGAAACACATCTGCACCGCCGGCGATCTCGATCAGCTCGGAGACCCAGCCGATGCCCGAGATCAACGGATCGTCCCATTCCTCGAAATAGACCTTTGGTCGCGGCGAGGGGCGGGGCATTGCGGCGATCGCGGCAAGGCGCTTTTCGAAACCTCGCGCGAGTTCCTCCGCGCGTGCGGACACACCGACCAGCGCGCCCAGAGTCCGGATCATTGCGAGAATCCCGGCGACGTCGCGCTGGTTGAAGACGTGGACGTCGATGCCGGCGCGGACGAGGTCGGCGGAGATGCCGGCCTGCAGGTCCGAGAAGGCCAGCACCAGCTCCGGTTCCAGCGCCAGGATCTTCGGGATGTCCGCGGAGACGAACGCCGACACCCGCGGCTTCTCCCGGCGCACCTGCGGCGGGCGGACGGCGTAGCCGGAGACGCCGACGATGCGGTCCTGCTCGCCGAGCAGATAGAGCGTTTCAACCGTCTCTTCGGTCAGGCATACGATGCGGCGGGGCGGGAAATGGCGCATGGGACAAGCATATGCGCAAATACGAGAGCCGATGTCAGCATGGCCATTACCTCGAACGTCATTGCCTTGCTACGCGAAGCCATTCACGCTGACACAACAATGGATTGGGAGGACATCTGATGACGCCGCTCGAGAAACTTAAAGCGATGAAGATGCCGTTCGCCGAGCTCAAGGGCGTCGAGTTCGTCGAGGCCGAGAAGGACCGCGTGGTGGCGCGGATGACGGTCCGGCCCGATCTCTGCACGCTTCACCACACCATCCATGGCGGGGCCGTGATGGCGCTGGCCGATTCCGTTGGCGCGGCCGCGACCGTGATCAACCTGCCTGACGACGCCAAGGGCACGACCACGCTGGAGAGCAAGACCAATTTCATCGGTGGGGCGAAGGAGGGAACCACTGTCATTGCCACTGCGACCCCGGTTCACCGGGGCCGGCGGACCCAGGTCTGGACCACCCGGCTGGAGACCGAAGACGGCAAGCTGGTCGCGGTGGTGACCCAGACCCAACTGGTCCTCGTATGACTACGGGACCTTGATCTCATTAACGAATTAGTCGCCCCCATGCCCGAAACTTGGGCAGGTTCCCGCCTTGAAAAGTATGTTGCGACGCACAATATTCGGGACCTAGGGATTCGAACGCCTCCTCGAGGGACACCAAGAGGAGTTTTGACGTGGCACTTGAAGACACTACCCGCATGCCGTCCGTTCCGGGCTATGTGCGGACCCTGAGCCAGCTGGAAGAATTGCCGCTTCTGCGCGATCACCTGCTGAGACTCGATGCCGAAAGCCGGCACGATCGCTTCAACGGCTTTCTCGACGACAGCTTCATCGAGCGATACGCCGCGCGCTGTGCCGAGGATGGCACCGTGATCGTCGCTTACATCGTGGACGGCGTTGTCCGCGGTGCGGCCGAACTGCATCCGGAGGAAGACGATTCTCTGCCTGAAGTCGCCTTCAGCGTGGAAGCCTCTGCACGCCGCCAGGGCGTCGGCACCGTGCTGTTCCGCCGCCTGATCGCGGAGGCGCGCTGGAAAGGCTATAAGCGCCTGCGCATCACCACGGGCGCCGAGAACCACGCGATGCGGGCGCTCGCAAGGAAGTTCGGCGCGCATCTGGCTTTCCGTCATGGCGAATCGACCGGCACCATTGATCTCGCCAAGACGCCTGAGGCCGAACTCGCCGATCTCGCGGCTTCGCCGTTCACGGCCGGGCGCGCTCTTCTCAGCTTCAACTCGACCTGCTGGAAGATCATCTCCAGCATGTACGGCAATCGCGCCGCCTGACCTAAAAAAGCAGGACCGGAATCAAAAAAGCGGACCGGCAAAACCGGTCCGCTTTCGTATTGGGGTGGAGAATCAGGCGTTCAGGTGCCGGTGCGCTTGTCGTTGCCGAAACGGCGGACGACGCGGCGTTCGACTACGACGGAGCGCTGTGCACCCTGTTCACCGGCGATCACGCGCGTCGCAGTGATGCGGCTGTTGGTGCGCGCCTGCTTCTTTACCTCGGCCTGCACGACGTCGAGCGGCATCCCCATCAAGGCTGCGGCGATCTCGGCCTGCTGCTCATGATCGTCGGTGATGCCGATGGCGGCGAAGATCGCCTCGTCCAGAGTGGGCGGATCATGGCGGACGCGCCGCGTGCCATATTTGGTATTCCAGTCTGCGCTCATAACGGCCTCGTTTTGATGCCGGGATACCTAGTGCCACAGATGTTGCATTGCAATATGAAATTGGTGTGGCATCTCAGCTATGCAGCGGTCGGGTGTCAGGGTAGTGACGCGACACCGACATTGATCGCAATCCGTGGTTGCGGCCAGCGCTTCAGGGCGGCGTGTCCGGCCTCGGTGAGCCCGTAAATTCCCCGGTCCGCCCGTTCGAACCAGCCATACACATTGTTAAGCAAGATTTTGCCGGCATCAGGACAATGTTCGCGCAATTCGCGCACGCGCCGCGGCCCGTCAGCGAGCGCCGAGGCGCAGGCCAGCGCCTGTTGCCGATAGGCCGTCATGATCGGCGCGCGGGTG
>NZ_JALBHA010000605.1:0-3430 GCF_023006445.1 Bradyrhizobium sp. SHOUNA76 | reverse complement strand
GCACCCGAGCGGTCCGCGTGCCACGGCCTGCGTTGCGGGACGGCACCACCGCTCTGCGCATGATCGGGCTCGGCGCCGTCACGGTGACGGCGGGGATCTCGGTCGACGATTTGTCTTGCACAGGCGTTTGGGCGAAAGCGGGCGTGGCGGCAGCGCCGAGCAGGAGCAGGCTTGCTCCGCCAAGACGCTGCGCGCGTCGCAATTGAAATGACATGATCCTGATTCCAGCCAGGCCGTCCGCATGTTGTTTGTCGATGGGAGGCGGCCTGCCGTCGCGGCGCGACGGAATTCGACTTCAACTTCTCCCAGGCATTCGCCGATGCGCGGCGAGGCTGGGCGTGATCAAACGTTGGAGGTCAGGACGCGGGAGGGGCGCGGGGCTGGAATGCCGTGCCGGCCGATTTCAGATGGATGAATTCGGCATCTGTGGTGCGGTGGAGCAGCTCGATGGCCTGCGGCAACAGCAGCACCGGCGGCGTTGCCGATACGACGGCGGCCGCCATCGCGACGACGGCGCAGATGGCGCAATTGTCCTCGCCCGGATGCTCACGATCAGGGCCTGAGGGCGATTGCTTCTGGACCGCTGCGAGGTCGATCGCAGCAACGCCCTTGGCGCTGTCCTTGGTGCCGTCGGTCTGCTGCAGCGAGGATTGAGCAAGGGGAGCGGCCTGGGCGAACCAATGGCTGTGGCCGAATGTCAAAGCGAACTGCACCAGCATCGCGAACAACGCGAGCCGGGCGCCGTGCCTGATATTCGACCGGAACCACTTCATCTGAAAACGCCACCCCGCATCGCGAGACGCCGATCCCTGCGGCGTCGCGATGTTATAATATAACATCGCCCGATCGGTCGTCGGATGTCAACGGCCGGTCGGGGCTGCCGTTCAGGCGGCTGGCTCGATGTGTCCTCCGGGCAACTAAAGCCGGATGGGGCTAGGTTGAATCGTGCAGCCGCGGGGTGGTCCACCTCTCCCGCGTGTGGGAGAGGTCGGCGCGAAGCGCCTCGTTGCAATCAAGACTGATGCGCCTCACCGCCCCTCGCGCACCCAGGTCGCGGCGAAGGCGCCGAGCAGCAGCAGCAGGCCGATCACGCCGGCGAAGATCGGCAGCACGCCGACGCCTTTCACCACGCTGGCATCGCGCATCCGCACGCCCATCCAGCCGTCGCCATGGAACATGCCCACCGAGCGCACCGGCAGGATGCGCGGCAGCTCGACGTTTGAGCCGCTGACCACGCGGACGGCGTCGCCGCCGGTCGCCTGGGTCAGCGGCTTCAACGTGTCCGTGGTGGAGGTGACTTCCGAAAACTCCTTCGGATTGGTCGGGCCGACATTGATCAGCGCCTTCAGCGTGCCGTCGGTCGCCTGCCACAGGCCGAGCTCGCTCGCGGGAAGGCTGGCGCGCCATTCGCCGGGATCGGCAGCCGCGAGCGTCAAATCGTGCGACACGCCCGACGGCGAGGTCACGCTCACCGGCTGAACGCTGTCGGCCATGGTCTGACGCACCACGACGAGGTCCTTGCCCTGCACCTGCAGACGCAGCGCCTCCTCGTCGAGATCGGGTTGCTTCATCAGCCAGTGTGACATCCGCCTCAGCAGGTCGAGATGCGGGCCGCCGCCCTCATAGCCGCGCGCCCACAGCCAGATGTGATCGGACAGCAAGAGCGCAACCCGGCCCTCGCCGAAGCGCGACAGGAACAGAAGCGGCTTGCCGTCGGCCCCCGTCATCACCGGCGGGTTGACGGAATTGCGGGTGTCGACCGTCCTGAAGAAGCGGCTCCAGCGCGGCGGCTCGCTGGCGGAGCCCTCCAGGGCGCGCGTGACGGGGTGGCGTTTGCCGACGTCGGACAGATGCGCATAGAACGGCTTTTCCGTCACGCCGACGGGTTCGGCCGGCAGCACGGTATCCAGCGGCGTGCGCCAGATGCTGGTGTTGGAGGCGTAGTCGGGTCCGGCCGAGACCAGCACTGCGCCGCCCGAGCGGACATAGCGCGCGA
The DNA here is from genome assembly GCF_023006445.1 of Bradyrhizobium sp. SHOUNA76. NCBI lineage: Bacteria > Pseudomonadati > Pseudomonadota > Alphaproteobacteria > Hyphomicrobiales > Nitrobacteraceae > Bradyrhizobium > Bradyrhizobium sp. SHOUNA76. The sequence continues at coordinate 1,434 of NZ_JALBHA010000605.1, read as the reverse complement.
TGTTGTCGAAATAGGCGATCGGCAGCACGCCCTGGCGGGCGTAGCGGTCGAAGATGATCAGCTGGAATTCGTTGATCTTCTGCTGGAACAATTCGCGGGTCGGAAACGCGATCAGCGATAATTCGTTGATCGGCGTGCCGTCCTGTTTCTCCGGCGGACGCAGAATGGTGAAGTGCACGAGGTCGACGCTGGCGTCGGACTTGAGAAGATTGCGCCAGGTGCGCTCGCCGGAATGCGGCTCGCCCGAGACCAGCAGCACGCGCAGCTTGTCGCGCACGCCGTCGATGGCGACGACGGCGCGGTTGTTCACCGGCGTCAGCTCCTTCTCGAGCGGCGAGGCTTCGATCTCGACGATGTTCGGCCCGGCATGCTTGATGTCGACGTCCACGCTCGCGGCCTGACCGCTCGATAGCGTGCGCTCGTTGATGACCTCGCCGTCCCTGCGGACCGTGACCTTGGCGCGCTCGCCGGTGACGCCCTGGTCGTCGAGGCGGTAGCTGATGGTCTGGGTCTGCCCGACGATGCCGAAGCGGGGCGCCGCCGTGATCGCGATGCGGCGATCGCGCTCGTCCTTCTGCCCGGTGATCAGCGCGTGCACCGGCGCTTGGAAGCCAAGCGCGGCGGCGTTCGCAGGAATGTCATGGACGCGGCCGTCGGTGATCAGGAACGCGCCGGCGACGCGGTCGACCGGCACGTCCGACAAGGTCGAGCCGAGGGCGCCGAACAGTTTGGTGCCGTCGGTCTCGCCGTCGGCCTGTCCGGCGTCGACGACGCGGACTTCGAGGCCCTTGATCTTCTTCAGGCTGTCGACCAGCGCCTCCTGCGCCTGCGCGGCCTCACGATTGCGATTGCCGAAATTCTGGCTCGGGCTCTTGTCGACGACGACGGCGGCAACCGAGGTGAGGGGGTCGCGGTCCTCGCGGGTGAAGGAAGGATTGGAGAGCGCCAGCAGGAACAGCGCCAGCGCGGCCACGCGCACGGCGGCGCCGCGTGCGCGCGCGAGCAGCAGCACAAGCGCGACGACGACGATCGCGGCGAGCGCGAGCCAGAGGACGATCGCAGGGACAAGCGGCGTGAACGCGATGCCGTAATTCATGAGGCAGGCCTATCAACGTCATTCCGGGGCGATGCGGAGCATCGAACTCCGGTGCGCAATTGCGTACCTGAGAATCTCGAGATTCCGGGTCTGGTCCTACGGACCATCCCGGAATGACGGGGCGTTTGGTTCAAGCTCGTCAGGTGCATCATTGCCCCAGCCGTTCGATCAGCGCCGGTGCGTGCACCTGGTCGGCCTTGTAGTTGCCGGTCAGGGTGTACATCACGATGTTGGCGCCAGCGCGGTAGGCGAACTCGCGCTGGCGGGTGTCGCCGCCGGTCACCGGCAGCATGGCCTGGCCGTCGGGCCGCACCGCCCAGGCGCCGTCAAGATCATTC
>NZ_JALBHA010000604.1:0-3442 GCF_023006445.1 Bradyrhizobium sp. SHOUNA76 | reverse complement strand
GGCCAGCCGATGCCGGCGCCCCAAAGCGCTGCGACGCGGCCGTCCTCGACCATCGCGGGGCCGTCGCCGACGCGGTCGAGATAGACGGCCTTGAAGTCCTCGTCCTGCTTCAACCCGAGTCCATCCAGCACGTAGCGCGCCAGGATCGGCAGGCCCGAGCCTTTGGCGCCGAATGCCACCGGCTGTCCGACGAGATCCTGGATCGTCTTGTAGGGACTGTCCGCGCGCACCACGAACATGCCGGGGTTGGAATAGATCGCGGTGAGGATCTTCAGCCGCACCGGCGCGCGGCCGATGCCGGCGAAGGCCTCATAGGCCGGCTCGCCCGCGACCAGCGCGAGATCGAGCTCGCCCTTCTCCAGCAGCGGAATGTTCTCGTTGCTGCCCTTGGTGTTGCGGGGTGCGATGGAGATTTGCGGATCGGCCGCGTTCATCACCTCGGCAAAGGCGTTGCCATAGAGCGGAAAGCCGCCGCCGGGTGTCGCGGTGCCGAGGCTGATCGTGATGGTCGAAATGGCCGTGCCTCCGGTTTGCGCAGCGGCGGGGCCGAGGAGCAGCGCCGCGCCGATGAGGATGGATGCGAATCTCATGGTCGTCCCTGACGGACCTGCGTCAACACCGACTTGAGTGACGATGTAGGCAGCGGCCCGATTTTGTGAAAGCATGCTCGCAACGACAATAGAACAATGGGAGGCGTCATGTTGCGAATTTTGCGTAAGGGTATTTTTGGGCTCGCAATCCTCACAGGTCTTTTCAGCGCAACGCCTCCCGCCTCCGCCGCCTATCCCGACCGCCCCGTGCATTGGCTGATCGGCTTTTCCGCCGGCGGCCCGGTGGACATCGTGGCGCGGATCATGGCGCAATGGCTGTCGGATCGTCTCGGCCAGCAATTCATCGTCGAGAACCGCACCGGCTCCGGCGGCAACATCGCCGCCGCCGCCGCGATCAACTCGCCGCCCGACGGCTACACGCTGCTGTTCGTCGCGCCCAACAACGCGATCTCGACCTCGCTCTACAAGAAGCTGCCGTTCGACTTTTTGCGCGACACCACCCCCGTGGCCAGCATCATGCAGCTCACCAACATGCTGGTCGTCTCCAACGCGTTCCCGGCGAAGACGGTCCAGGAGTTCGTCGACTACTGCAAGGCCAATCCCGGCAAGATCTCCTTTGCCTCGTCCGGCAACGGCACCTCGGTGCACATGTCGGCAGAGCTGTTCAAGGTGATGACCAAGTGCGACATGGTGCACGTGCCCTATCGGGGATCTGCGATCGCGTTCCCCGACATCATCTCCAACAAGGTGCAGCTGATCTTCGACAACCTGCCCTCCGCGCTGGAGCAGGCCAAGGGCGGCAACGTCCGCGCGCTGGGCGTGACCTCGCCGCAGCGCTGGCCGAGCGTGCCTGACGTGCCCGCGATCGCCGAGACCGTGCCGGGCTTCGAATCGATCGGCTTCTACGGCATCTCCGCGCCGAAGGGCACGCCGAGCGAGGTGATCGAGACGCTCAACAAGGCGATCGGCGAAGCGCTGAAAGACCCGAAGCTGGTCGCCCGCCTCGCGGAGACCGGCGGCATCCCCAAGCCGATGACGCCCGCCGAGTTCGGCAAGCTGGTCACTGACGAGACCGAGAAGTGGAAGAAGGTCGTGGAGTTCGCCGGCGTCTCGGTGGACTAGCGAGTGGCCCTGCAGCGAGTTTGCGACCCGTCGGCAACGCATCGGGGGGCCCTGGAGGGCTCCCTCTTTTCAAAAGTCGCAAAACAACCCCATGCACAGTAGACGAGACCAGTTATTTCAATGGGTTACCGGACCCGAAAAACAGATCCTCCGCAAGGCGGTTTGCTTCGTCGGGCAAAACGGGGTTATACAGTCATCATCGCCAATTTCGGGTATTCGAAAACGATCGACGATGCCGCGCCGGCGTTCCCCTCCGCCAGAGCCGGCATTGCACCCCCGCCCCCATCCCTGTAAACGAACCGCGCACCGTTGCCGGCCGCGATCCAAGCGGCCGCCTCGCGGCGGGGCCTGTAGCTCAATGGTTAGAGCCGGCCGCTCATAACGGTCTGGTTGCAGGTTCGAGTCCTGCCGGGCCCACCAGCCTTCGCTCGCTTCGCGAGCTTCGGCTCGGCAAGCCCGTACCACGAACTCCCAGCGAAGCGAACGAAGGCTGTCACGTCGAAGCGCGCTAGCGCGAAGGCGGGGAAATGCGCTGCCTGAGGGTTCGCCGCTTCCGCTTGAAGGGATGTTTTGTGCACTGTCACCGTAATGCCCGCAATGCCGAAACGCGCGTCCGAAGCTGCCAGCGTGTTTGTACGCGAGACAGATCGACTCCCGCTGAGTGGCGCCGGCGACGTGAACACATACGCATTGTTTGCGGAGCTATTTCCCCGACTAACAAGAGCGGGTGGGCGCGCGGGCATCATCGTGCGGACTGGTATCGCAACCGATAGTTCAACAAGCGTATTTTTCCGTGATCTTGTCGCCAATCGAAAGCTCTTCAGCCTCCATGATTTTCAAACCGGCCTCGGTTATTTTGACAACATCGGTCACGCACGATTCAAATTTTGTTTTTTGACCACGTGGTCGTTGCGACCGTGCGCGGCGATGAACATGGCGACGGCCGACCGGCAATAGGAATCGATTTCGTTGTCGTCCTCTGCTCTCGCCTGATCGAAGCGTGCGATCATCAGGAGATCGGATCCTTTGAAAAGCGCGGCAAACAAGCGGGCGGACCGGAGAGGATCGGGCACGTTCAGAAGCCCCTTCGCGTGCAACTGACGCAACAGGGCCTCGGTTTGGGCGATGACATGGGCGGGGCCGGCTTCGAAATGGAGCTTGCTTAACGCGTTTTGACTCGTCTTGTCGGCCATGACCATGGCTTCGACACTGCGGACGTCTGATCTCAACAGCGTGCGAAGGAGTAATGATCCCACCGCCATGAGCTGGTCTTCGACCGGACCGTCGACGCCTTCAAGCAGGGCCTGTGGTGCAAACAACTGCTGGCAGCCGGCCGCCATGGCCGCGCCGAACAGCGCCTCCTTGTTCTCGAAGTGCCTGTAGATGCTGAGCTTGGATATCTTCGCCCGCTGGGCGACCTTGTCCAAGGTCGTCGCCTGAAAACCCAATTCCAAAAAGAGTTCGCGCGCGGCGTCGACGATCGTTTGGCCAAGCGCCTCGTTGGCGGGCCGGCCGCGCCGGCCCTGTCTGTTTTCGGTCACCACAATTCCAATACTTGACAGTATTCTAATTCCTGAATTACGATACCATGAAGTTTTCGAAATGGGCAAGCCAATGGGCAGGTTTCCTGTCCTTCCACGGAGCCTCCCTATGGATGGCGTCATCATCATCGGCGGCAGCTTTGCCGGTCTCGCCGGCGCCCTGCAGCTCGGCCGTGCCCGCCGCAAGGTCACCGTTCTCGATACCGGCCTGCCGCGCAACCGCTTCGC
>NZ_JALBHA010000603.1:0-3447 GCF_023006445.1 Bradyrhizobium sp. SHOUNA76 | reverse complement strand
GCCACGGCCGAGGCCGAACCGCCGGACGAGCCGCCCGGCACCAGCGTCGTGTTGCTGCCCTCGCGCCGCCAGGGATTGCCGACGGGACCGAAGCACGAGGTCTCGTTGGCCGAGCCCATCGCGAACTCGTCGTTGTTGAGCTTGCCGAGCATCACGGCACCGTCGCGCCAAAGCTGCGAGGTCACCGTGGACTCATAGGTCGGCACGAAATTGCCGAGGATCTTCGAGCACGCCGTGGTGCGCACGCCCTTGGTTGCGAACAGATCCTTGATGCCGAGCGGGATGCCCGCGAGGGGACCGCCCTCACCCTTGGCGATCTTGCCATCGGCCTCGCGCGCCATGTCGCGCGCCCGGTCCGGCGTCTCCATCACGAAGGCATTGAGCACGCGCGCGGCTTCGATCGCGGAGAGGTGCGCGTCGGTCAGCTCGAGGGACGTGAAAGTCTTGTCGGCGAGACCCTTGCGGGCCTCGGCGAGCGTCAGCGATGTCAAATCGGTCATTTATTGATCGGGCTGCAGAAGAACGGAGACAGGGTCTTGTCGTTGGCCGGGTCGTCTTTCTTGGCGGCTGCTTTCGCGGCGGCCTCGATCTCGTCGAGCACGGCATTGACGGCGACGTTGGGGTCGGCAGCCTTGCCCTGCCGTTCCATCTTGTCGAGATAGTTCATGTAGGCCTGATAGGCCTTTTCATCATCGCAAAGCATGCACATCGGACTTGGTCCTAAGAACTACTCAACAACCTTGGGCACCAGGAAGAAGTGACCTTCGGTCGCGGGCGCATTGGCAACGATATCGTCGGCGATCTCGCCGTCATCGACCACGTCCGGCCGCTTCTTCATCTGCATCGGGGTGACCGAGGTCATGGGCTCCACGCCCTCGACATTGACCTCCGAAAGCTGCTCGACGAAGGCGAGCATGGCATTGAGCTCGCCCTGCAGATGCGGAACCTCACCCTCGGAAACCGCAATGCGCGCCAGATGCGCGATGCGGCGGACGGTAGCAGCGTCGACGGACATTATATAAGGCCTCTCACGGCAAAACCTATGTGCCGTATAGCAGAGGCCGGTTTTGCGCCGCAACCGGCGTGGCTGGCCTAACCGGCCAGCGCTTTCATGCGGGCCAGCGCCGATCTGGCGAGATCCCGGGTCATTTCAGCCGCCGGGACCTCGCGGCTGAGGGCCACAGCCTGGCCCGCCCAGAGATTGGTGAAGTCCACCCTGCCCTGCTTTTCAGCAGCCGCCTTGAGCGGCGCCAGTGCGGTCGCGGCATGGGGAAAGGGCGGCGCATCCGGCGAGATCGGGCCGGCCTCGCGCATCAGGCGGTTCTGGACCCCGCGCGCCGGACGGCCGGTCATTACATTGGTGATGACGGTGGAATCGTCCCGCGCCTCGGCTAGCGCCTTGCGGCCGCCCGCGCCGACCTTGGATTCCGGACAGCGCAGATAAGCGCTGCCGATCTGCACGCCCGAGGCACCGAGCGCGAACGCCGCGGCAATGCCGCGCCCGTCTGCGATGCCGCCGGCAGCTATCACCGGCACCTTCACGGCATCGACGACCTGCGGCACCAGCGCAAACGTGCCGGGCTGCTCGGCGATCTTGTCGGTCAGGAACATGCCGCGATGACCGCCGGCCTCCGCGCCTTGCGCGATGACGGCATCGGCGCCGTGCTGTTCCAGCCAGACCGCTTCCTTCACCGTCGTTGCCGACGAGATGACGAGGCAGCCGGCCACCTTGACGCGCTTGAGCAGCTTCGCGTCCGGCAGGCCGAAATGAAAGCTGACGATTTCCGGCTTCAGCTCCTCGACGACCTCGCAGAACGAGGCATCGAACGGCGCACGGTTCGCGGCAGTGATCGGCGCCGAGGGATCGAGACCATGCTCGGCGTAATAGCCCGTGAGCCGCTGCTTCCAGCGCGCCTCGGCGTCGGCCGTAAGGTCAACCGGCGTGTGGCAGAAGAAGTTCATGTTCACCGGCGCCTTCACGCGTTGACGAATGAGCTCGACCTGCTCGCGCGCCTTCTCCGGAGATAGCATCGCACTCGGCAACGAACCGAGCCCTCCGCCTTCCGCCACGGCGATCACCAGCTCTGCATCCATCACTCCGGCCATCGGCGCCAGCACGATCGGGAATTCGGTCTTGAAGAGGTCGATCAATCGACGGTCGGGCCACATGGTTTTGCTCTCTCGTGGTTCAGGCAAGCGGTGCGATGGAATTGCGCCGGCCGGTTAGCAGTTGCTCCGCTTCGGTCGCAATCCGTTCGACGATCTCGGCGGCGGACGGAATATCATGGATCAGGCCGACAGCCTCGCCGGCAAAGACAGCGGCGACCTCGAAATTGCCCGCGGCCTTCGCCGCAGCATATTCAACGGACACCTCGCCCGCCCTTTGCATGAGCTCGATCTCGCGGCCGGTCCAGTGCCTGATGTGGTCGTTGACAAGCGTCCGTGCCGTGAACGGGGACGGCCAGAACAGGCTTCGCGACCAGTCAGCGACAACGCCGCGCACAGTGTCGTTGCGGTTCGCCACGCGAATGCGCTGCTTGGCCTCCTGCGCGCCGTTCGCCTCCACGCTCGCATAGAAGCGCGTGCCGATCAGCACGCCGGATGCGCCCAGCATCATCATTGCGGCAAGACCCCGGCCGTCGGCGATTCCGCCGGCCGCGACGACAGGCACACGTCCGGCCGCCAGATCGACGACCGCGGGCACGATGTCGACCGTGGTGCGCGATGCGCCATGGCCACCGGCTTCGGTACCCTGCGCGATCAGGATCTCCGCGCCGGCATCGAGCGCCTGCTTGGCCATGTCCTCGCTCTGCACCTGGCAGATCAGTCGCGCACCGCTCGCCGCGATGCGCGGCGCGAACGGCGAGGGATCGCCGAATGACAACATGATGGCCTGCGGGCGAGCATCGAGCGCGATGTCGAGCAGCTCGGGCTGTTTCGCCAGGCTCCAGGTGATGAAGCCGATACCGAACGATGCAAAGCCCTTCAGCTCTACGGCCTCTGTCTGAAGTCGAACACGGTCACCGTATCCGCCACCCAGGATGCCGAATCCGCCGGCCTCGCTAACAGCGCGGGTCAGCCGGCTGCCAGCGATCGTATCCATGGGCGCCGACAGGATCGGATGCCTGATCCCCAGAAGCTCCGTCAGCGGCGTGGCAATCGGCATGGGTTCTCCCACTCTGGACAGGAAGATTAGGCGCGAATAACATTCTGCAAAATTGAATTCTACAGAACGTTGCCATCTCAAAAGAGAAACGGGTCATGGAACTCAACGATATCAGGACCTTTGCGGCCGTCGCCCGCACCGGCGGCATCACCCGCGCCGCCGAAGAGCTCAACACGGTCCAGTCGAACGTCACCCAGCGCGTGAAGGCGCTGGAGGCGGAGATCGGCACGGCGCTGTTCGAACGCCACAGCCGCGGCATGACGCTGACCGGCGCCGGCAAG
>NZ_JALBHA010000602.1:0-3456 GCF_023006445.1 Bradyrhizobium sp. SHOUNA76 | reverse complement strand
GCATCGGCAAGCTCGGGCGCGGCAAGGTCGCGCTCGCCATATTGCCGGGCGAAGCCGCCGGCCTCGAGCAGCGCGTTGCGGTCGCGCAGCGACAAATCGAGAGCGGATGCGAGTTGCAGCAGAATGTCCCGGCTTGCTGCCGCCTTGCCGGTCTCGACATGGCTGAGATGCTTGACCGAGATGCCGGCCTCGAACGCCAGCCCCGCCTGGCTCGAGGCTCGGCGCATGCGCCAGCCGCGCAGGAGATCACCGACGGGATTGGCCGGCCGCAACCGCCGGAACGCGCGTGTGTCCATCCGCAGATTATGCGGGGGCCGCTCCTGCCTGTAAACGCCGCTATGGCAAACCGGCCGCCATCTGCTTCAGCCGTTCGGCAGTGCGCTCATCCGCCGGAAAGAAGGTCTCCAGCGCCAGCTCCGACAGCGTGATGTCCACCGGCGTGCCGAACACCATGGTGGTGGAGAAGAAGCTGAGGATCTCGCCGCCATGTCGCAGCTTGAACGGGATCGCGACACTGTCGCTCGAAAGCGGGGCCGCGCGCGCCGGAATGGGATAGCTCTTCAGGTCGTTGTAGAGCTTGATCAGCTCGGGATCGGCGGTCGCCTCGCATTGCCGGTGCAGCCGCTCCAACAGATGCCCGCACCATTCTGCAAGGTTGACCGTGCGCGGCGCCAGCGCCTCGGGATGGAAGGCGAGCCGCAGCACGTTGAAGGGCTGGCCGAGCAGATGCTGTGGGATGCCGTCGAGTAGCGGCGCCACCATGCGATTGGCGGAGACCAGGTTCCAGTGCCTGTCCACCGCCAGCGCGGGATTGGGCTCGTGCGCTCTAAGGACGAGGTCGATCGCCTGGCGGGCTGATTTCAAGGCCGGATCCTCCAGCTGGCGCTGCGGGAATGCCGGCGCATAGCCGGCGGCCACCAGCAGCACGTTGCGTTCGCGCAAGGGCACGTCCAGACGCTCGGCGAGCCTGAGCACCATGTCGCGCGAGGGCGCGGCGCGGCCGGTCTCGACGAAGCTCAGGTGCCGCGCCGAGATCTCGGCCTCGCCGGCGAGATCGAGCTGGCTCATGCGGCGGCGCTGCCGCCATTCGCGCAAATGGTCGCCGATATGGATCGGCTGGCTGCGTTCGGCCTGGGCCGTAGATGCATGTGCGTTCATGACCAGAAACCTATCATGCGGATTTCGGCCCTTCCATTACCCGCGAGGTAATCGAATTGGGCCGCGCGGCGGCGCATCTTCGGTTGCAACAGGAGATGACCATGATCGCGCTGCTGCTCTATCGGACCGTCGCAGACCACGTCTTGCCCTGGGCCATGGCATTCGCAACCCGGATCCTGGCGCGCAGCCTCAACATGCCGGAGCCACTCGTGCATTCGACCGGCGATTATGTGGTCGCGCAGGTCATCGCCTTCGAGCACGGCGTCGGCAGGAGCCTCTGTCCGTTCCGCCTCGCCCGCCTGCTCCGCGCCTGGTGGCGCGGATTGCATTGATTTCCACCCGAGCCCAACCCAAGCAAGGAGACCTACGATGATCGACGCATCCACTTTCCTGCGCCGCGCCCTGCTCGCCGACGCCATCTTCAGCGGCGTCGCCGCGCTCGGCTTCACCTTCGGCGCGAGCGCGTTCGCTGCGCTGTTCAACCTGCCTGAGGCGCTGCTGCGCGAGACCGGCCTGTTCCTGATCGCCTATACCGCGCTGGTCGGCTGGCTCGCTTCGCGCGCCGCGGTGCCGAAGCCGCTCGTGCTCCTCGTTATCGTCGGCAACGCCGCATGGACGGCCGGCAGTATCGCGCTGCTGCTGTCTGGCGCAGTGTCGCCGAACCTCGCTGGCGAGCTGATGGTCGTGGCGCAGGCCATTGCGACCGGCGTGTTCGCCGAGCTGCAATATTTGGGATTGCGCAGAAGTGGGAGTGTGGTGGCGGCGTGAGCCTCTCGTCTCCCGGACGCGCTGCAACGCTTTTGGCGTTGCGGCGCAGAGCCGGGACCCAGATTGTACGAATCGCGCTGGGATGGGCCCCGGCTCTGCAGCGCACCGCCGAAGAAGCGCTGCGCTGCGTCCGGGGCACGAGAGCGGAGGCTATGCCCGCGCGCCGTTCTTCCTGCCAACAGCGTGGCCGTTGAGCTTCTTCTTGGCGGCCTTGCTGGCACTCTTGGCGCCTGCCTTCTTGGCCTTGCCTTCGGTACGCGCCTTCACCTTGGTACGTTCGGCCCGCGCCTCGGCGCGCAGCTTCTTGCGCTTCTTCTCGCAGGAGTCGCACTTGCAGCCGATCGGCTTCAGATAGGCTTTGAAATAGTCGGTGCCGTAATCGTAGTTGATCTCGTCGCCCGGCTCGATGTTCCTGATGGCGCGGATGAACACCTTGCGCTCGCGTGGGCGGACGTCGGACTCGGCGTTGGGCCGGCAGGAATGGTTGATGTAGCGGGCGAGGTTCTTGCGCACCGAGCCGTCGATGGTCCAGCGCCCGTTGAGCTCGAACAGGTATTTGTTCTCGATCTCGTCATGTGCCGGGATCCGCGAATCCAGGATCGGTCCGAAATAGCGGACGATCCGGGTGCCCTTCTTGATCGGCTTGGTGGCGAAGAGGCCGAGTCCGGTCTTGGAGCGGCCGACGCGATAGGGTTTGTTCGACGATGTGGCTGGCATGATCAAGTAAACGAGGACGCGAACGAGGCTGGAAGAGCCCAAGCGAAGCCGCTCTTCTAGAACGATTCCGCGCCGCTGTCAGGTATATCCCGGCCCTGTTTGAACCTTGCCCACAATGAAGACGTCTGATGGTACGGAGTTCCCGTACCATCAAAGCCCTCATGATGAGCCACATCACCCGCATTGGCCTCGCTGCGTTGATGAGTTGCATCGGCCTGAACAGCGTCGACGCCCAATCCGTGGGCAGCAGCTACACCTCGACGGCGCCAAAGAACTGCCGCCAGATCGGCAAGCCCAGCGAGTTCGACGGCAGCACGACGCGCGTCTGTCCGGGCAAGAACGGCCTCCTGGTGCTGATTGCCGAGGACGATCTTCGCGAAATCGTCTCGGTCGGCCGCAGTCGCAAAGAAGCGGTCGAGGAACCTGCGGCCAAGGTCTGGTTCGCCCCGTTCAATTCATCCGAGACCACGATCGAATGGCGCGCCGCGGGCGGAAAGCCGTTCGCGATCATCCAGCGCTGGCACATCGCCGACAACAGCGATCCCGACAAGCAGGGGCGGCCCAACACCAAGGCCATGCTGGTCGTGACCCGGCTGCCGCCGGGGCCGGTCTGCCACGTTGCCTATGTCGATGCGGTCGCCAACCCCACCGCCAATGAGCTTGCACGCAGGGCCGCCGACGATATCGCGCGCGGCTTCACGTGCGGCAAGGACGAGGTGAAGATCATCGGCGCAGGCGGCCGCGCGGTCGAGCTGGCGACGATGCGCTAGGGGCGCCCCTAATTCTTGGCCAGGCGGCCGCGGTAGCGCGCCA
>NZ_JALBHA010000601.1:0-3466 GCF_023006445.1 Bradyrhizobium sp. SHOUNA76 | reverse complement strand
GCCGAGGGCGCTCCGCAGGGCGGCGGGCCGACCTATGCCAGCCGTACGCCGATGCGGGTCGGCATGGTGACGCTCCGGGTGAAGAATCTCGACAAGGTTGCGGATTACTACCGCGACGTGATCGGGCTCACCGTGATGGAGCGCTCGCCAGCCGCCGCCAGGCTCGGCACATCAGGCATCACGCTGCTGGTGCTGGAAGCCCGTCCCGATGCGGCAATCGAGCCGCGCAACGCCGCCGGCCTCTATCACACCGCCTTCCTGATGCCGACGCGCAAGGACCTGGCGCGCTGGCTGGTTCACGCCGCCTCGCACCGCGTGAAGCTGTCGGGCTTTGCCGACCATCTCGTCAGCGAGTCCGTTTATCTCGACGACCCCGAGGGTAACGGCATCGAGGTCTATGCCGACCGCGATCCCTCGCAATGGCAGTGGAGCGAGGGCAGCGTGAAGATGGCGAGCGACGAGCTCAACATCCCCGATTTGCTGTCGCTGACCAATACGCGCGTGCCTGATTATGCCAAAGCGCCGGATGGACTGCGCATCGGCCACATGCATCTGCGTGTCGGCGATCTTGCGCAGGCCGGAAACTTCTATCATGGCAACATCGGCCTCGATCCGACCCGCAGCCGCAGCGGCGCCGCGTTCCTGTCGTCGGGCCGCTATCATCATCACCTCGGCATGAACGTCTGGCAGAGCCAGGGCGCGGGCCAGCGCGACGATCAGATGACCGGCCTTGCCTGGTTCTCGCTGGTGACGGAGAAGCCGGACATTCTCGCCGCGCAGGAGGAGCGCCTGCGCAAGGGCGGCGTGCGCCTGACAACGCTCGCCAACGGCGTGGAGGCCGCCGACCCCTGGGGCACGCGCGTGCGGCTGCTCAGGGTTTGATCGCGAGCACGAGCGTTGGTAAGACCGGTCAGGCGCAAACCAGCGCTCCGGGGTCATCACCGACATGTCCGAATTCCACGGCGTCTTTCCCTATCTCGTCTCGCCCGTCGATGCCGATGGCATCGTGCGCACCGATGTCCTCGGCAAGCTCTGCGGCGATCTGATCGGCGCCGGTGTCCATGGCCTGACGCCGCTCGGCTCGACCGGCGAATTCGCCTATCTCAATGCCGCTCAGCGCAGCGCGATCGTGCAGACCACGATCGAGGCCGCGAACGGCCGCGTGCCTGTCGTGGCTGGCGTCGCCTCGACCTCGACGGCGGATGTGGTGGCGCAGGCGAGGGCGTACCAAAAGCTCGGCGCCGACGGCATTTTGGCGATCCTGGAGGCCTATTTTCCGCTCAATGACGCCCAGGTCGAATCCTACTTCCGCGCCATCGCGGATGCCGTCGACATTCCCGTCGTCATCTACACCAATCCGCAATTCCAGCGCTCCGATCTCACCCTCGACATCATCGCACGCCTCGCCGAGCATCCGCGCATCGGCTACATCAAGGACGCCTCGACCAACACGGGCCGGCTGCTCTCGATCATGAACCGTTGTGGCGATTCCTTGCGGGTGTTCTCGGCTTCCGCCCATATCCCGGCTGCGGTGATGCTGATCGGTGGCCTCGGCTGGATGGCGGGCCCGGCCTGCATCATCCCGCGCCAGAGCGTCGCGCTCTACGACCTCTGCAAGGCCGGACGCTGGGACGAGGCCATGGCGCTGCAGCGCCGGCTGTGGCGCATCAACGAGGCCTTCGCCCGCTTCAACCTCGCCGCCTGCATCAAGGCGGGGCTCGCGATCCAGGGCTATGAGGTCGGCGATCCCGTCCCGCCGCAGGCTCCATTGACGGCCGAGGCGCGCAAGGCGGTAGAAGCGGCGTTGCACGAGGTCGCGTAGCCGTGTGTCACGCGGCAATATGTCCCTGAACGCCCTGCGGAAAGCCAAACGGGGCCCTATCTGACTCGATCAGGAAACTTCCAGGGGTCTGCGACGTTGCTGCGTGAGCGAGGTCCGACATCTCATGCATGTGCATTCCGAACTCTGCTTTCAGCACGCATCGCGGTGATCACCGATGAATCGTCGCTACGCCATCGGCGCGGCAGCCTTTGCGGCCCTGCTGCTCGCCGTCACTGCAGCGAAGATTTTGCATGTTCCGGTCCTGCATGTTCCATGGGCGGCATCCTCCGCACGTGCGGTCGAGCAGCGCGGGCCGCTGTCCGATGGCGAAAAGGCGACCATCGACATCTTCGAACGCGTGTCGCCTTCGGTTGTCCAGGTGGCGGTGAAATCGACGGCCAGTCCTCTCATGGGCGAGGAGGGGCAGGGCGGCGCGTCCGGCACGGGATTCGTCTGGGACCGCGAGGGGCACCTCGTGACGAACAATCACGTCGTGGCCAATGGCGGCGAGATCGCCGTGCGCTTTGCGTCAGGAGAGGTGGCTGAGGTCGACCTTGTCGGCACCGCCCCCAATTACGATCTTGCAGTGCTGCGGATCCGCAGCGTGCGCGAGCTTCCGCCGCCGGTGGCTCTTGGCAGCTCGAACGACCTGAAGGTCGGGCAGTCCGCGTTTGCGATCGGCAATCCCTTCGGACTGGATCAATCGATGACGAGCGGCATCATCAGCGCGCTCAAGCGCAGGCTTCCGACCCATGGCGGCCGGGAGATTGCCAACGTCATCCAGACGGATGCCGCGATCAACCCGGGCAATTCGGGCGGACCGTTGCTGGATTCCGCCGGCCGGCTGATCGGCGTCACGACGGCGATCATATCGCCGTCGGGTTCGAACGCCGGCATCGGTTTTGCAGTGCCGGTCGATGTCGTGAACCGGATTGTCCCCGAGCTCATCCGCAACGGCCGGGTGCCGACACCCGGCATCGGCATCGTGGCCGCCGGCGAAGATGTCTCGACGCGACTTGGCGTCGAAGGGGTGATCGTGGTGCGGACGGCTCCCGGCAGCCCTGCCGAGCGGGCCGGGATTCGCGGTGTCAACATGACGACCGGCGCGGTCGGAGACATCATCACTGGGGTCGAAGGCAAGCCGGTGCGGCGACTCTCCGACCTGACCGATGCCCTGGAGCAGGCCGGTGCAGGGAAGACCGTTCGGCTCACGGTCAAGCGCGGCTCGGACAGCCGCGACGTGAGTGTGGCCATCATCGACATCGAGCGTTCCTGACCCCGGTAATCTGCCCGGCCAAGAGGCATGGCACGCATTGCAGATGTGCCGCGGCTCGGTTGTCTAGCCCGTAAAATCGGCTAAAACCCCCGCGGTCGTTTTCCGGATTTCAAGGATAGAGCGGAATGAACATTCTTCCCGGCAATTTGCGTTTCGGAGCGGGGCAGCCCGTCAAGCGTTTGGAAGACCAGCGGCTGCTCACCGGGAAGGGACAGTTCATCGACGACAAGCCGCAGGATGGCGCGTTGTGGTTGCACGTGCTGCGCTCGCCGCACGCCCACGCGAAGATCGCCTCGATCGACACCAGCGCGGCCGCCGCGCTGACCGGCGTTGCCGCGATCTACACCGGCGCCGACCTCGTCAAGGAC
>NZ_JALBHA010000600.1:0-3469 GCF_023006445.1 Bradyrhizobium sp. SHOUNA76 | reverse complement strand
CGCTCTGCGTCTATTCCTTCGTCCATCGCGGCACGCCGGAGAAGCCGGGCCTGGTGCTCGGGCTCGATCGTGGCGGCGCCTGCCGCGGCATCGCCTTCCGCGTCGCGGAGAAGAACCGCGCTGAGGTCGTCGCTTACCTGCGCGCGCGCGAGCAGGTCACGTCGGTCTATCGCGAGGTGATGCGCTCGGTGTGGCTGGAGAACGACGCACGGCAGCGCGTCTCCGCGCTCGCCTATGTCGTGGATCGCGGCCACGTCCAATATGCCGGCCGCCTGTCGCTCACCGAACAGCACCGCCATGTCATCCAGGGCCACGGCCAGTCCGGCGCGAACCGCGATTACGTGACGGCGACGGTGAAGGCGATCGAGGCCGAAGGCTTTCGCGACACGCAGCTGCATCAGCTCGCATTGATGCTGCACGGTGATGCACATTCCCTGCACGCGCCGGCGCCCGCCGAAGACCGCGAAAACCGCTAGCCGCCAGTCGGCGCATAGCTCGGCGATGAGCCGATCAACTGCTCCTGCTCCTTCCGGCCCGCTTCGACGAGGCGGTCGGTGGCGTCCTCGATGGCCGTCTGCACACGGGAGAGAAACTCGTCCTTCGGCAGGCCTGATGGCAACGGATCGAGGAATTCGACCACCAGCGTGCCGGGATAGCGCATGAAGGTGCGACGGGGCCAGAACAGGCCGGAGTTGAGCGCGATCGGCAGACACGGCACGCCGCAGGACGAATAGATCTGCGCAAAGCCGGTCTTGTAGTCGGGCGGTGCGCCCGGCGCCCGGCGCGTGCCTTCCGGAAAGATCACGAGCTGCTTTCCGCTGCGCACCGCCTCGCGTGCCCGGCGCGTCATATCGAGCAGCGCCTTCACCCCGGCATTGCGGTCGATCGCGATCATTCCGGTCTTGACCAGGAACTGACCGAATACCGGGATCTGCATCAGCTGACGCTTGAGGATGAAGATCGGGCGGTCGAAGAAGCCCGGCAGCACGAAGGTCTCCCAGAACGACTGGTGCTTCGCCACGATCACCAGCGGCCCCTGCGGGATCTTGTCGACACCGCGAAACTCAACCTTGATGTTGCAGACCACGCGCATCAGGACCAGCGTCGCCTTCGCCCACCACTCCGCAACCGTCAGCATGGCGCGCGGCGGCAATGCGAATGTCGGCAGCGCCACGATCGCGAGGCACACCAGCACGGCGTAGAACAACACGTTGAACATCAGCGAGCGCAGGAAAATCAGGAACATCGATGATCCAGTTAATTTGCCGATCAATTTGCCGATCAATTGGCCTGTGCAGTGTTGGGCCGCTTCGGCTGCACGCTTGAAGGCTGCTCCGACATCTCGGGCGAAAGGTCAATCCCGAAATTCTCCAGCCTTACCCTGAGCTCGGCCGCGATATACTTGACATATTCCGACAGCAGCAGCCGCAAGGTGGACGCCGAGGTCCACCACGGCTCCTCGCGCCATTTGTCACCGACCACCGCGAACGGGATCAGCGTCGCCTGTGGCATCGCATGCGAGAACTCCACCAGCGCGCGCGGCATGTGATAGTTCGAGGTGACCACGATCAGCGATTGGAAACGGCGCCTTTCGGCCCAACGTCGCGCCTCCGCCGCGTTGCCGCGGGTCGAGAGCGCGGTGCGGTCGAGATCGACGCAACAGGTCATGAAGGACTGGTTCTCCGGCAAGGTCCGGGAGATGTCGCTCGCCGTGGAGGTCGGATGCACGCCGGAGATCAGCAGCCGCCTGCCATAGCCGGCAGCGAGCAGCTGCATCGCATCCGACACCCGCGAGGAGCCGCCGGTCAGCACCACGATGCCATCGGCCTTGCGGCTTGGGGCGATCTCGGCGCCGCGCAATTGCGACAGGAACGCGATGAAACCCGCCGCCGCGCCGACGAAGGCGAACGCAATCGTCGACACCAATGCCGCGCGCAGCCAGCCGCGCGGCAGGTTCGGCGATCGATCGTCGGTCGGCGAGGTCATTGATGTCGGTGATCCCTTCCCTGAGGTGATTTTATGACGTTTTGAGACGAAGTGGAGTCCGGTTTCTTTACCCTCTCCCCTTGTGAGAGGGTGGCTCGCCGCCAGCGGCGATACGGGTGAGGGGGTCTCTCTCCGCGCATTCAGCATTTGTGCGCGTGGATAGAACCCCTCATCCGGCGCCGTAGCCGAAGCTTCGCTTCGGCGTTCTACACGAACGGCGGCCGAAGGCCGCCTCTACCACCTTCTCCCACAAGGGGGAGAAGAGAAGGCAGCGAGGTCACCGCGAACATTTCACTCAGCCATACGCATCTTCAATCCACATCATTCAGCGTCGCAAACAGCGTCTGGCGCGCGGCCACTGCGGTGATGGCGCCGATCAGCACGGCCTGGACCGCGAGCACGATGTAGCCGGATGGCCGCAGCGAGAAAGTGCCGAGCAGCGCGGCGAACTGGTCGCCGACGGGGGTACCGGAAAACCAGCCGGCAATCGACTCGGAGAAGCCGAACACCAGCATGGCGGCACCGCCGCCGATCAAGCCGCCCTCCAGCCCCAGCCTGAGGAAATGACGCAGGAAGTGATTGGCGATGTAGCGGTCGCCGGCGCCGACGAAATGCAGCACCTCGACAATCGGGCGGTTCGCCGCCATGGCGCCACGGGTCGCGAACGAGACGGAGATGATGGTGGCGATGATGACGAGCGCGAGAATGCCGAGGCCCGCGAGCACGGTGGCGTTGGTCATCGAGCGCATCCGCTCGATCCAGGCACGGTGATCGTCGACGCTGGCGCCCGGCGCGACCTGGGTCACGCGCGCGCGCAAGGTGCCGAGATCGAGCGACGTGCCGGGCTGCACACGCGCGATGATCATGCGCGGTACCGGCAGATCGTCCATCGACAGCCCGGTGCCGAGCCAGGGCTCGAGCAGCTTGCCGCTCTCCTCCCTGCTGAACGGCTTGACCTCGACGATGCCGGCTTGCGCGCGCATCGCCTCCGTCACCGCTGCGGTGTCGCGTTCGAGATCGCGGCCGACCTGCGGGCGAACCTGGATGGTGATCTCGCTCGCAACGTCCGACTGCCATTCGGCGGCGGAGGCGCTGACCAGCAGCACCGTGCCGGTGGTCATCGAGGCGAGAAAGGTCATGATGGCGACGACGGCGACCAGCGCGCGGCCGTGGATCGAAGCGCGCGGCACGATCGGCGACATGTTGCGCGCCTTCGCCGGGAGCTGCGGACGCTCCTGTCCGAGGTCGACCAGTACGCCGCGCTCGTCGGTCCTACTCATAGACGTGCAGCCGTCCCTGGTGCAGCACGAGCCGCCGTGCCTCGTACTGGTCCATCAGGCCGATGTCGTGGGTCGCGATGATGACGGCGGTGCCCGATTTGTTGAGTTCGATGAAGAGCCGCAACAGGCGGCGTCCGAGCGTCGGGTCGACGCTGCCGGTCGGCTCGTCCGCGAGCAGCAGCTGCGGCCGCGAGATCACGGCG
>NZ_JALBHA010000005.1:0-66481 GCF_023006445.1 Bradyrhizobium sp. SHOUNA76 | reverse complement strand
CGGGGTGGACGAGAAGGCCTTCGCGCTCGCCTACGCCGGTCCTGCGGTGCGCAAGCTGGCACGCGAACTGGGTGTCGATCTCGGCAAGGTCAAGGGATCCGGTGATCACGGCCGCATTGTGCGCGAGGACGTCGAGGCCTTTGCCAAGGGCGGAGCTGCGTCTGCCAAGCCGCAAGCTTCGGCCGCTGGCGGCGGCGGTGTCGGCGGCATCGACCTTCTGCCCTGGCCTAAGATCGATTTCGCAAAGTTCGGTCCGGTCGAGCGCAAGGAGCTCGGCCGCATCAAGAAGATTTCCGCGGCCAACCTGCATCGCAACTGGGTCGTCATCCCGCACGTCACCACCCATGACGAGGCTGACATCACCGAACTCGAGCAGTTCCGGGTGAAGATGAACAAGGAACTAGAGAAGAGCGGCGTCAAGCTCTCGCTCCTGCCGTTCATGGTGAAGGCGGCCGTTGCGGCGCTGAAGAAATTTCCGGAATTCAACGCCAGCCTCGACGGCGACACGCTCGTCTACAAGAACTATTGGCACATCGGCTTTGCTGCGGACACGCCGAACGGTTTGATGGTGCCGGTGATCCGCGATGCCGACAAGAAATCGCTGCCCGAGATCGCCAACGAGATGAACGCGCTCGCAAAGCTCGCACGCGAGGGCAAGATCAAACCCGACCAGATGCAGGGCGGCACCTTCTCGATCTCCTCGCTTGGCGGCATCGGCGGCATCTACTTTACGCCGATCATCAACGCGCCGGAAGTCGCAATCATGGGCGTCTGCAAGGGATACTGGAAACAGCATTCGCCTGATGGCAAGACCTGGACGTCGCGCTTGACCTTGCCGCTGTCGCTGTCCTGGGATCACCGCGTCATCGATGGTGCGGCCGCCGCACGCTTCAATGTCTATTTCGCCAACGTACTCGCCGATCTCAGGCGCGTGCTGTTCTGAGAGGGGGAGAGCAGCATGGCTCAGCAGATCGAAGTAAAAGTTCCTGATATCGGTGACTTCAAGGACGTGGCCGTCATCGAGGTCATGGTGAAGCCCGGTGAGACAGTGGCGGTCGACACCAGCCTGATCATGGTCGAGTCCAACAAGGCGTCGATGGAGATTCCGTCCTCGCATGCCGGTATCGTCAAGGAAGTCAAGGTCAAGATCGACCAGAAAGTCAGTGAAGGGTCGACCATCCTCGTGCTGGAGATGACGGGAGCTGCGGCTGCGCCGACGCATGCGCCGGCATCGCAGCCGGCTGCCGCGACGCCACCTGTTGCGCCTGCCGCGGCGTCCCATTCGGGCAAGGCGGACATCGAATGCGAAGTGCTGGTGCTCGGCGCCGGTCCCGGCGGTTATTCAGCGGCCTTTCGCGCTGCCGATCTCGGCATGAAGACTGTGCTGGTCGAACGCTACGATACGCTCGGTGGCGTCTGCCTCAACGTCGGCTGCATCCCGAGCAAGGCGTTGTTGCACACCGCGTCCGTTATCGACGAGGTTAAGCATCTCCCTGATCACGGCATTTCCTTCGGAGCGCCGCAAATCGACCTCGGCAAGCTGCGAGGGTTCAAGGACGGCGTCGTCAACAAGCTGACGGGCGGTCTTGCCGGCATGGCGAAGGCGCGCAAGGTCGAAGTGGTGACCGGCGTCGGGACCTTTCTCGATCCGCATCATCTCGAGATCGTGTCGGCGGGTGGCAAGAAGACGGTCAAATTTGCCCATGCCATCATCGCGGCCGGCAGTCAGGCCATGAAATTGCCGTTCCTTCCCGAAGATCCGCGCGTCGTCGATTCGACGGGTGCGCTGCAGCTGAAATCGATCCCGAAACGCATGCTGGTGATCGGCGGCGGCATTATCGGGCTCGAAATGGCGACGGTGTATTCGACGCTCGGTTCGCGCATCGACGTCGTCGAAATGCTCGACGGCCTGATGCAGGGCGCCGACCGCGATCTGGTCAAGGTCTGGGAGAAGACGAACGCCAAGCGCTTCGACAAGGTGATGTTGAAGACCAAGACGGTCGGCGCGAAGGCCAACTCGGCCGGGATTGAGGTGAGTTTCGAGGGTGAGCAGGCGCCTGCCGGGCCGCAAGTCTATGATCTCGTCCTCGTCGCCGTCGGCCGAAGCCCGAACGGCAAGAAGATTGGAGCCGAGAAGGCCGGCGTTGCCGTGACCGAGCGCGGTTTCATTGACGTCGACAGGCAGATGCGGACCAACGTGGCGCATATCTTCGCGATAGGGGACATCGTCGGCCAGCCGATGCTGGCGCATAAGGCGGTGCATGAGGCCCACGTCGCTGCCGAAGTCGCCCATGGTGAGAAATCATACTTTGACGCGCGACAGATTCCCTCGGTCGCCTACACTGACCCCGAAGTCGCCTGGGCTGGCAAGACCGAAGACCAATGCAAGGCCGAGGGCATCAAGTTCGGCAAGTCGGTCTTCCCTTGGGCGGCCTCCGGCCGCGCCATCGCCAACGGCCGCGATGAAGGGTTTACCAAGCTGCTGTTCGATACTGCGACGAACCGGGTCATCGGCGGCGGCATCGTCGGTACGCATGCCGGCGATCTGATCAGCGAAATCTGCCTTGCGATCGAGATGGGCTGTGAGCCGGCCGATATAGGCAAGACCATTCACCCGCATCCGACACTCGGCGAGTCCATAGGAATGGCGGCGGAAGTCTTCGAGGGCCATTGCACCGATCTGCCGCCGCAGAGAAAAAAATGACGTTGGTGGCGCAGACACGACGAGATCAGGGAGAAGATACGATGTCCGGAACAACGATTGCGGATCAGAAGAAGCCGATTTACCGGATTCTCTATGTTCAGGTGCTCGCGGCGATCGTGCTCGGTATCATCGTCGGCTGGCTGTGGCCAGATCTCGGCAAGAACGACTGGATCAAGGCGATGGGCGATGGCTTCGTCAAGCTCATCAAGATGGCCATAGCGCCCATCATCTTCTGCACTGTCGTCTCCGGAATCGCCCACATCTCCGAGGTGAAGAAGGTCGGCCGCGTCGCGGTCAAGGCGCTCATCTATTTCGAGGTCGTATCGACCTTCGCGCTGGCGCTGGGCTTGATTGTCGCCAACGTGCTGCACCCGGGATCGGGTTTCCAGGGACAATCGAACGCCGCAGCGGTCGCCGGCTACGCCAAGCAGGCAAGCGAGATGAAGTCGGTAGACTTCGTCCTGCACATCATTCCTGACACGGTAGTCGGCGCGTTCGCGCAGGGCGAGATACTGCAGGTCCTGTTGTTTGCAATCCTGTTCGGCTTTGCGCTGATGGGGCTCGGTGAACGGGCCCATACCGTACGGGCGTTCGTCGACGACGTCGCCCACGCGATGTTTGGTGTCATTTCGATCATCGTGAAGGTCGCGCCGATCGGTGCATTCGGAGCCATGGCCTATACGATAGGCCGGTACGGTCCGCAGGCGCTGGGCAACCTTGCCGGACTCATTGCCACTTTCTATCTGACAGCGCTGGTCTTCGTCATCGTGGTACTCGGCACTATCGCCCGTGTTGCCGGCTTCTCGATCTTCAAGTTCCTCAAATATATCAAGGACGAGCTGCTGATCGTGCTGGGGACGTCCTCCTCGGAGAGCGCACTTCCCCAGATGATGGAGAAGCTCGAGCGCCTCGGTTGCTCCAAGCCGGTCGTCGGCCTCGTGGTGCCGACCGGCTACTCATTCAATCTCGACGGCACCAACATCTATATGACGCTGGCGACGCTCTTCATTGCCCAGGCGATGAACGTCGAACTCAGCTTCGGTGAGCAGATGACCATTCTCATCGTTGCCATGCTCACATCGAAAGGCGCTTCCGGTATCACGGGCGCGGGTTTCATCACGCTTGCAGGCACCCTGGCTGCGGTCAGGCCCGAGTTGCTTCCGGGCATGGCGATCGTGCTCGGCATCGACAAGTTCATGAGCGAATGCCGGGCGCTCACGAACCTCTGTGGCAATGGCGTCGCCTGCGTGGTGGTGGCGTGGTGGGAGGGTGAGCTTGACCGCGAGAAGCTACGTGTCGCTCTCGATCGCGACATCGATCCGAGCGACATCGAGGTCGCCGTCACGACAGGCTAGGAACACCGCGGCGGTGATCTTCGAGGAGCATCGCCGTTCATCCATGGGTAGCAAAGGAGTTGATCATGACTGACGTAGTAATTGTCTCCGCGGCGCGAACGCCGGTTGGCTCCTTCAACGGGGCTTTGGGGTCGCTGACCGCCCACGAGCTCGGCGCGGTGGCGATCAAGGGCGCCCTCGAACGCGCAAAACTCGCGCCTGAAGACGTTGATGAGGTCATCCTCGGACAGGTCCTCGCCGGCGGCGAAGGGCAGAATCCGGCGCGGCAGGCCGCGATGGCAGCCGGCATTCCGCAGGAGAAGACGGCGTGGGGTATGAACCAACTCTGCGGTTCGGGCCTGAGGTCGGTGGCCCTCGGCCTGCAGCAGATTGCCAACGGGGATGCAAAAGTTATCGTTGCTGGCGGCATGGAGTCCATGTCGATGGCACCGCATCTGTCGCACCTGCGGAATGGCACGAAGATGGGCGACGTCAAGTTCATCGACTCCATGTTGAAGGACGGCCTGCTCGATGCGTTCCACGGCTACCACATGGGTGTCACGGCTGAGAACATCGCCGCCAGATGGCAGATCACCCGCGATGAGCAGGACTCGTTTGCCACAAGCTCGCAGAACAAGGCCGAGGATGCGCAAAAGGGCGGCAGGTTCAAGGACGAGATCGTTCCCGTCACCGTCAAGACGCGAAAGGGCGATGTCGTCGTCGACCAGGATGAGTATATCCGCGCCGGCACGACGCTGGACGCGCTTGCGAAGTTGAAGCCCGCCTTCAACAAGGAAGGCAGCGTGACCGCCGGAAACGCCTCCGGCCTCAATGACGGCGCGGCCGCCCTGGTGTTGATGAGCGCTGACGAAGCCAAAAAGCGCGGGCTGACGCCACTTGCGAAGATCGTCTCCTGGGCAACCGCGGGCGTTGATCCGGCGGTGATGGGCTCGGGACCAATTCCTGCTTCCCGCAAGGCGCTCGAGAAGGCCGGGTGGAAGGTCAAAGACCTCGA
This sequence comes from Bradyrhizobium sp. SHOUNA76, assembly GCF_023006445.1. Lineage (NCBI taxonomy): Bacteria > Pseudomonadati > Pseudomonadota > Alphaproteobacteria > Hyphomicrobiales > Nitrobacteraceae > Bradyrhizobium > Bradyrhizobium sp. SHOUNA76. The sequence continues at coordinate 61,428 of NZ_JALBHA010000005.1, read as the reverse complement.
TCTTGTCGAAGCCAATGAGGCCTTTGCGGCGCAGGCGATCGCCGTCAACAAGGATATGGGCTGGGATCCGTCCATCGTAAACGTGAATGGCGGCGCCATCGCCATCGGCCATCCGATCGGAGCATCCGGCGCGCGCGTGCTGACGACACTTCTATTCGAGATGCAGAAGCGCGGCGCGAAGAAGGGCCTAGCCACGCTGTGCATTGGCGGCGGCATGGGCGTCGCCTTGACGGTCGAGCGCTAGGCCCGCGGCTGATCCATTCGACCGGAACGAGACGCGGACGACCAGAGGCCGTCCGCGAACGACAACGGCTCACCGGAGCCGGCGAATACAACATGAACCGATCAAAATCAGGAGGGGATGATGTCAAGGGTTGCGGTGGTGACCGGCGGAACGCGCGGTATAGGTGAAGCGATCTCGGTTGGGCTCAAGGCAGCCGGCTACAAGGTGGCTGCAAGCTATGCCGGCAATGACGAAGCGGCCGCGAGGTTCAAGAGCGCGACCGGCATCAATGTCTACAAATGGGACGTGTCGAACTTCGAGGCCTGCGCGGCGGGTCTGAAGCAAGTCGAAGCCGACCTCGGTCCGGTGGATGTGCTGGTCAACAACGCCGGTATCACAAAGGACGGCATGTTCCACAAGATGACGCCGGAGCAATGGTACGGGGTCATCAACACCAACCTGAACTCGCTGTTCAATATGACGCGGCCGGTATGGGAGGGCATGCGCGAACGCAAGTTTGGTCGCGTGATCTGCATCTCCTCGATCAACGGTCAGAAGGGCCAGATGGGCCAAGTCAATTACTCCGCCGCCAAGGCCGGAGACATCGGCTTCGTGAAGGCGCTGGCCCAGGAGGGCGCGCGCGCCGGCATCACCGTCAACACGATCTGCCCGGGTTATATCGCCACCGAGATGGTCAAGGCGATCAACCCGGAAGTCGTCGCCAAGAACATCCTGCCCCAGATCCCGGTCGGCCGCCTCGGAGAACCGCATGAGATCGCGCGAGCGGTGGTGTTCCTGGCGTCTGACGACGCCGGTTTCATCACGGGCTCGACGATCTCAGCGAATGGCGGCCAGCACATGGTTTGAGCCATCGCCATGTCGATCCAGCCACGAGGGGACCTCACGACACGAACGCTCGCCATGCCCGCGGATGCGAACCCGAGCGGCGATATTTTCGGTGGCTGGGTGCTTTCGCAGATGGATATCGCGGGTGGCATCCATGCCGGTCAACGCGCGCAGGGGCGTGTCGCCACGGTCGCGATCGAGGCGATGCAATTCATCAAGCCAGTCCATGTCGGCGATGTCTTGTGTGTCTACGCGGCTCCCGAGCGTCTCGGCCGGACGTCGGTGGCGATCCGCCTAGAAGCCTGGGCGCTGCGCAGGCGGATGGGGGAACGTGTGAAGGTGACGGAAGGCATTTTTACTTTCGTCGCGCTCGATGACGATGGTCGGCCTACGCCGATCGCGGCCGCACAGGAAGGGCAGTAGTCACCAATGAAGGAGAGCGAAATGTCCGACAGCAAGCCGAAGGCGAACGAGAGCGACTGGGGCCCTGCCGGGCTCGATTTCGCCAAACTCATCGAATCCTGCCAGATCAGTGGCGTCGATATGAAGGCGTTGCTCGACATCGAGAAGAAGAACATCGATGCCCTCATCGAGGTCAACCGTTCGGCCTATGACAGCTGGCGAAGCCTGATGACGCGACAGGCTGAGGTCTTCCAGGAAACCATGAAGGCGATTGTTACCGAGGCGAGCAACGAGGCGGTGACGGGACGGCGCACAGAAATCGCCCGGCAGGGATTCGAAACAGCCCTCGCCAACATGCGGCAACTCGCCGAGACCGCGACCGAGCAGCAAAAACAAACCATCGAGATGCTGCGCCGGCGTTTCGAGGATGGAATGGCGGCGATGCGCACCCGCGGCGGAAGCGTCTGAGGATTGTCGACCACATAAGAAACAGGTGAGGGGCGTCTCGGCCTCTCGAGCCAAGCGAAGAATCGGGAAATACGATGGATCAGGATCTCAGGGAAGCCGCACTCGAATATCATCGCCTGCCGAGGCCGGGAAAGATTTCCGTCGTGCCGACTACAGCCATGGCGACGCAACGCGATCTGTCGCTGGCCTATTCGCCCGGCGTGGCGGAGCCTTGCCTGGTCATCGCCAAGGATCCGCTGCAGGCAGACCAACTGACGGCGCGCAGCAACCTTGTGGCTGTCGTCACCAACGGCACCGCCGTGCTTGGCCTTGGGAATATCGGCCCGTTGGCTGGCAAGCCCGTCATGGAAGGCAAGGCGTGCCTGTTCAAGAAATTCGCCGGCATCGACGTCTTCGACATCGAACTCGCCGAGGAGGACCCCGACGCTCTGATCGAGACCATCGCCAGGATGGAACCAACCTTTGGCGGCATCAATCTGGAGGACATCAAGGCGCCGGAATGCTTCTACATCGAGCAGCAGCTCCGCAAACGAATGAAGATCCCGGTCTTCCACGATGACCAGCACGGCACCGCGATTATCGCGGCGGCGGCAATCCTCAATGGCCTGAAGCTGGTCAGGAAGGATATCGCCGACGTCAAGCTGGTGTGCTCCGGCGCCGGCGCGGCCGCGCTGGCCTGTCTCGATCTCATCGTCAGCCTCGGCCTGCCGCATGACCATATCATCGTCACCGACGCAAAAGGCGTCGTCTTTGCCGGCCGCACGGATGGCATGGACGACAACAAGGCGCGCTATGCGGTGAAAACGGAGGCGCGAAGGCTGGACGAGATCATCCAGGACGCGGATATCTTTCTCGGCCTGTCGGCCGGCAACGTGCTGACGCAGGACATGGTCAAGAAGATGGCCCGGGACCCCCTGATCTTCGCCATGGCCAATCCGATCCCGGAAATCATGCCCGAGGACGCGCTGGCGGTCCGCCCGGATGCGATCATCGGCACAGGGCGTTCGGACTATCCCAACCAGATCAACAACGTTCTCTGCTTTCCCTTCATCTTCAGGGGGGCGCTGGACTGCGGAGCGACCACGATCAATGAGGAGATGAAGCTCGCGACGGTGCGCGCGCTGGCCGATCTGGCGATGACGGAAGTGCCCGAGGTGGTGGCTGTTGCGTATAAGGGAGAGGACCTTCGCTTTGGTCGCTCCTATCTCATTCCAAAGCCGCTCGACCCGCGGCTCATCGAAGTCGTAGCGCCCGCAGTAGCCAAGGCTGCGGCTGACAGCGGCGTCGCGAGGCGTCCGATCGCAGACATGGAAGCCTATCGCCAGCAGCTGAGCCGGTTCGTCTATCAATCCGGCAACGCGATGCAGCCGGTCTTCTCGGTGGCGAAGGGAAGCGGCAAGTCGCTGCTTCTGGCGGAGGGCGAAGACGAGCGTGTGCTGCGCGCAGCCCAGGTCGTCGTTGACGAGCAGATCGCAAAGCCATTTCTTGTCGGCCGGCCCTCGACAATCGAGGAACGGATCAAGTCCTTCGGTCTTCGGCTCAAGCCGGGTCTCGACTGCGAGATCGTCGATCCGAATGATCCGCAGGTCTATTCCAAATGTGCGGACGTATATCATGGGCGCAGGAAGCGCGACGGTGTGTCGGCCGGGCTGGCGCTCTCGGAGACGCGCGGCAGCGCGACCGTGCTCGCCTCGATCCTCCTCGAAAGAGGCATCGGCGATGCGATGCTGTGCGGGGTCGTCGGCAGGACGTCCGATCACTTGACCGCCATCCGCAACGTGATCGGGGCTCGCGACGGCGTGCGGACGCTCGCCGTGATGCAGATGCTCATCCTCCCGCAGCATCAGCTGTTCATTTGCGACACCCACTGCAATCTCAATCCGACCGCCGAACAGGTCGCCGACATCGCATTGATGGCGGCAGCGGAGGTCAGCAGATTTGGCATTACGCCGCGGGTGGCGTTGCTGTCGCATTCGAGCTTCGGGAGCTCCGCGGTCCCGGAAGCTCACAAGATGCGGGAGGCGCGGGCGATCATCCTCGAGCGATCCCCCGATCTGGCGGTCGAAGGCGAGATGCGCGGCGACGCCGCACTGTCGCCATCGGTGCTGCACCACGAGTTTCCCGATTCCGGATTCGAGGGGCCGGCGAATGTCCTGGTGATGCCGAATCTCGACGCCGCCAATATCTCCTACAATTTGTTGCGGATGGCGGCGGGGCAGGGACTGACGGTCGGCGGAATCCTGCTCGGCGCGGCGAAGCCGGCCCACATTCTCACGCCGTCGTCCACCGTGCGGCGAATTGTGAATATGGCGGCTGTCGCGGTCGCGGACGCCGTCTCCGAGAGGGCTTGATCGGCAGGATGCGTTTGCGCGGGTTGTGAACTCGATCGGTCGAGGCCATCATGAGTAAGCCGCAGTTGGGAAAATCCCGAATCGTGATTGTCGGAGGCGGAGCCGGCGGATTGGAGCTGGCGACCCGCCTTGGCGACAAATACGGCCGCAAGGGCAAGTTCGAGATCACGTTGATCGAGCGCAGCCGCACCCACGTGTGGAAGCCGAAGCTGCACGAGATTGCCGCCGGCAGCATGGATATTTCAGCGCACGAGGTCGACTATCTCGCGCAATCCTACTGGCACGGCTTCCGCTACCGGATCGGGGAGATGATCGGGATCGATCGGGATCGCCGCCAGGTGCTGGTGGCGCCCTATCTCGACACCGAAGGCCGCGAGGTCACCCCGAAGCGGACCTTCAATTATGACGTCCTTGTCGTTGCCGTCGGAAGCCAGAACAACGATTTTGGCACTGCCGGCGTCGTTGATCATGCCATTAAGCTGGAATCGCAGCTCGATGCGCGGCGGTTTCACGAGCGCATGGTCAATGCCTGCATCCGCGCCCATGCCCAGGCGTCGCCCTTGGGAATTCATCAGTTGAAGGTCGCCATCATCGGTGCCGGTGCGACCGGTGTCGAACTTGCCGCCGAACTGCACAGGACGACGCGGGAAGTGGTGGCGTACGGCCTCGACCAGGTCGATCCCCAAAAGGACATCAGGATCACTCTGATCGAGGCCGCTGATCGGGTGCTTCCTGCGCTGCCCGAACGGGTTTCGGAAGAGACCGAGAAGCTGCTTGCGAGGCTCGGGGTCAACGTGCTGGTCGGCGCCAAGGTCTCCGAAGTCCGTCCCGATCGCGTGAGCCTGACGGATGGCCGGACGATCCCCGCCGAGCTGATCGTCTGGGCGGCGGGCGTCAAGGCGCCAGATTTCCTGAAGGATATCGCCGGACTCGAGAGCAACCGGATCAATCAGCTCGTCGTCCGGCCGACGCTTCAAACAACACGCGACGACGCCATCTTCGCCATCGGCGACTGCTCGGCCTGCCCCTGGGGCGAGCGCGGCAACGTACCGCCGCGCGCGCAGGCGGCTCACCAGCAGGCCTCGCATCTCTATTCGCAAATTCCGCGCTTTCTGCGGGGCGAGCCGCTCAGGGAGTATCGTTACAGGGATTTCGGGTCCCTGGTGTCGCTCGGCGAATTCAGCACGGTCGGCTCGATGATGGGAGCACTGGTGGGCGGCAGCCTCGTGTTCGAAGGCATTTTCGCTAGGATGATGTACCTGTCGCTCTACAAGATGCACGAACATGCGCTGCATGGTGCGGTCAAGGTTGCACTCGACACACTCGCGCGGCTGATTACCCGGCGCACTGAACCGCATGTGAAGCTGCATTGATGGATACTTGATTTAGGCGAGGGCGTGAACCGGGAGGAATGTTGATGGACGCCGTGTTCCTTGCGCGCATACAGTTCGCCGCCAACATCACGTTCCATATCCTGTTTCCGTCGATCTCGATCGCTCTGGGCTGGGTGCTGCTGTTCTTCAGGTTCAAGTACCTGCGTGCGACCGATCCGCAAGAGAAGATCGACTGGCTTCTCGCCTACCGCCTGTGGACCAAGGTGTTCGCCCTGACATTCGCGCTCGGCGTCGTCAGCGGTGTCACCATGAGCTTCCAGTTCGGCACGAACTGGCCCGGCTACATGGAGCGCGTCGGGAATATTGCCGGGCCGCTGCTCGGCTATGAGGTGCTGACCGCATTCTTCCTGGAAGCGGGCTTTCTCGGTGTCATGCTGTTTGGCCACCGCCGGGTCGGCGAGATCGTGCACCTGGGGGCCACCGTCCTCGTCGCGTTCGGTACGTTGATGAGCGCATTCTGGATCCTTGCCCTCAATTCATGGATGCAGACGCCGGCGGGATACGAGATCGTCAATGGTCAGTTTCACGCGCGTAGCTGGCTGGAGATCATCTTCAATCCGTCTTTCCCGTATCGTTTGGTTCATATGGTGCTTGCGTCCGCGCTGACTTGTGCGTTCCTGCTGATCGGGATCAGCGCCTGGCAACTCCTCAAGGGCGTAGCTGTGGCCAGTGCGTCCCGTGTGCTGCGGACCGGGATCGTCCTCGCTGCCCTGGTCGCGCCGGCGCAGATGGTGGCGGGCGATTTTCACGGGCTCAATACGCTGAAGCATCAGCCGCAGAAGATCGCGGCCGTCGAAGGCATCTGGGAAACGACGCGCGGCGCGCCGCTGCTGCTGTTCGCGATCCCGGACGATGCGGCGAGAACGAACCGCTTCGAGGTGGCGGTGCCGAAGCTCGCAAGTCTGATCCTCCGGCACGATCCGGACGGAGAGCTCAAGGGACTGAATGAGTTTCGCTCGGCCCATCCGCCGGTCCTGCCGCTGTTCTGGTCATTTCGGATCATGGTCGGGACCGGAATCTTGATGCTCTTGGTCAGCTGGATCGGCCTTTGGCAACACTGGCGCGACGGCTGGGATTTCGTCCGGATGCCGCGGCCGATGCTCAGGATATTCGCCGGGATGACCTTTGCTGGCTGGGTTGCGACCATTGCCGGATGGTACGTCACCGAGATCGGGCGCCAACCCTTCATCGTTTCCGGCCTCATTCGAACTGCCGACGTCGCCTCGCGGGTGCCGTCATCGAGCATTGCCGTGACACTCGCCATCTATGCTGCGGTCTATCTGGCGTTGCTCGTCGCCTATGTCGGCGTGCTCAAATTCATGTCGGAAACAGCCGAAAAGAAGATGGACGGAATCATGCGGGTGAATCCGGCAGGTGAGCGGCAGCCATATCAGCGCCATGGAGAATTCGCATGACTTCGATGTCGTTCGACGAACTGCTCCCGCTGATCTTCATCGGGCTGATGGGATTGTCGCTGCTCATCTATGTCGTGAGCGACGGGTACGATCTCGGGGTCGGCATGCTGATGCACAGGGCGACACCCAAGGAGCGGGATACCATGGTCGCATCCATTGGCCCGTTCTGGGATGCCAACGAAACGTGGCTGGTCCTTGGCGTCGGCCTTCTCCTGATTGCGTTCCCCAAGGCGCACGGGCTGGTCCTATCGGAATTGTACCTGCCGACCGCGCTCATGCTGGTCGGTCTGATTTTGCGCGGCGCGGCCTTTGATTTCAGGGTCAAGGCCAAGGCCGGTCGCAAGACGATGTGGGACCATCTGTTCATCGCAGGATCGATGCTTGCCTCCATCTGTCAGGGGTGGATGCTCGGCCGCTATATCAGCGGCTTCGGCGAGGGCTGGAACTATCCGATCTTTGCCGGCGCCATTGCGGTCGCGCTGCCGATGGCCTACGCGCTGCTCGGCGCTACATGGCTGGTGATGAAGACGGATGGTCCGCTGCAGGACAAGGCGATCGCGTGGAGCAAGATCGCCTGGCCGCCCATGGTCCTCGGCCTGATCCTGATTTCGATGGCAACGCCCTGGATCAGCGAGACCGTCCGCGTGCGATGGTTCACCTTGCCGGCGATCATTGCTGTGGCATCGATCCCGATCACTGCAGGGATCGCGCTCGTGGCGGTGCGCGTCCTGCTCGGTTCGCCCGCCGTGCGCGGCGGCCTGTGCTGGCTGCCATTCGCGCTGCTTGTGCTGGTCTTCCTCCTGAGCTTCCTTGGCCTGAGCTACAGCATCTACCCCTTCGTGGTAATCGACAGGCTTACGGTCTGGGAGGCCGCCAGCAGCCCCGACTCGCTCAAGGTCATCCTGATCGGGGTTTGCGTCACGCTCCCTGTCATCATCGCTTATACCGGATTTTCCTATCGCGTATTTCGGGGCAAGACCATAGAGTTAGACTATGCGTGAGGGGTCGTCAGCGGTGGCCGACGCGCCTCGGTTTGTGCTGGTTCACACGATGACGGAGCTTCCAACCCTGGTGAACTTCAAGAGGAGCCCCCAAATCAGGTCGATGGAATGGGGCTCCTTGCGTTGGCTTGTTCGCGGAACAGCTGCGCTGGCGCTGGTCGCTGCCGCTTCGTGGCTCGGATATGCCGTGGCCTTTCAGCGCGGACTGGACCATTTGCATGTTGCCGCTCAGCAGCGACTTGCGGTGGAGGCAGCCCGGCTCGACGGTCACCTCTCCAGGTTTGAATATTTGCCGTCGTTGCTTGAGACGTCCCCGAGCGTGTTTCGGTTGCTCGGCGATCCCGCTGATGCCGCGCTGCAGCAATCGGTCAGCCTGTATTTGAAGTCGATCAATCTGCTTGCCGGGGCTGACAACCTCTACGTCCTGAGCACCTCGGGCGAAGCGTTGGCCGCGGCCGATTTCGAGGACGCGGGCACACCGGTTGGCCGAAATCTGTCGTATCGCCCGTATGTGAGCGAGGCTCTCGCGAGCGGCCGAGGCGCGTTCTTCGGTGTCGGTATCACCAGCGCGCGCGCCGGTTACTATCTCTCCTATGCGTTGAAGGATGGCGGGGTCACGAAAGGTATCGCCGCCGCGAAGGTCAATCTGGATTCGTTCGAGCGCGGGTGGCGTGATATTGCAGGCGACATTCTTCTCGTCGACGAACGTGGGGTCACGATACTCGCCTCCCGCGACGAATGGCGCTATCGCCCGATGGCGGTGCTGTCGCCTGGAACGCGCGACGACATTGCTCGGTCGAGACCGTACGGGAATCACGACCTGACGCCGCTCGGGTGGACCGTGCTGGCTCAATCCGAGGGCGTTGCCTCACGCATCATCAGCGAGCGCGGAACCGCCTATACCGTCAGCGAGTTTCCGATCAATCGTGGCTTCTGGAAACTCGTCCTTCTGGATGACGAGGCGCCGACCCGACAGACCGCTCTGATCATCGGCGCGTTGTCGGGCCTCGCTTCCGTGGTTGCCTTGCTGGCGCTTGGCCTCGTGGTTCAGCGCCGGAGAGCGATCAGGCAGAGGCTAGCCAACCAGGCGGCGCTGCAGGCGGCGAACGACATGCTCGAGAGCAGGGTGCAGGAACGTACCTCCGAGCTGCGGGCCGCGCAGGATGAATTGGTTCATGCCGGCAAGCTGGCTGCCCTCGGCCAGATGTCCGCCGGGATCGTGCATGAATTGAATCAGCCCTTGGCGGCGCTGCAGACTGCGGCCGACAATGCGGTGTTGCTGGTCGATCGCGGGTCGATCGGCGATGCCCGCGGAAACCTCACACGGATTGGCGAACTGGTGCGGCGGCTCGGACGCCTGACCGGGCAGCTGCGGGTTTTCGCATACAAGTCGAGCAGCCCGCTTGACGCCGTCTCTGTCGAACATGCCGTGGCTGAATCGCTCAAGATACTCGCCGCGCGTGTCAAGGAGGGCGGTGTTGCAGTCGAAACGGATGTCGACGCTGACCTCAGCGTCGTTGCCGATCAGACGCGGCTTGAGCAGCTGTTCTGCAACGTTCTGGCCAATGCATTGGATGCTGTGGAGAGCGTCGAGCAGAAGTCGATCGTGATCCGGGCGACGCGCGATGAGGGGCAGGCCGCACGCTGCCGCATTGCCATCAGCAACACTGGTCCCGCGATCGCATCCGATGTTCTCCAACGGATGTTCGAACCTTTCGTGACGACCAAGCCCGCGGGCAAGGGCCTCGGCCTTGGCCTGATGCTGTCCAACCACATCGCGCGTTCCTTTGGCGGCGAATTGCGGGGACGAAATCTTCCGGGCGGTGCCGAATTTGTCGTGATCCTTCCGATGGCCGAGATTACAGAGGCGGTTTCGCATGGGCGATGAGCAATCGATTGGCGTAATCTACGTCGAGGACGACGAGGATGTCCGCATCGGCGGCATTCAGGCACTCGAACTTGCCGGGCTGTCGGTCTCGGGATTTGCTTCGGTTGAGGCCGCCAACGTATCAGTGCGATCCGACATGCCTTTTGTCGTGGTCTGCGACGTCCGTTTGCGCGGCAAGAGCGGCCTGGAATGGCAATCCGATCTGCGCAGGCTGGATCAGGATCTGCCGGTCATCCTGATCACCGGCCATGGCGATATTTCCATGGCCGTGCAGGCGATGCGGAACGGCGCCTACGACTTCATCGAGAAGCCCTGCTCCTCGGAGCAGCTGATCTCGGTGGTACGCCGGGCGGTGGAAAAGCGGCGCCTTACCTTGGAAGTGCGCTCATTGCGATCCGCGTTGGCGGACCGCCAGGGAATCGAGGCCAGCCTGCTCGGCCGATCCCCGCAGATCCAGGAAGTACGCCGGCTCGTATCCACATTGGCCGCGACCAATGTCGACGTCACCATCTATGGCGAGACCGGAACCGGCAAGGATGTCGTCGCGCGTTGCTTGCACAATCACAGCGGCCGCCGCGCCGGGAATTATGTCGCGGTAAATTGCGGAGGCCTGCCTGAGTCGCTGGTCGAGAGCGAGCTGTTCGGCCACGAAGTTGGGGCATTCACCGGCGCCACCCGCCAGCGTATTGGCAAGATCGAGTATGCAAATGGCGGAACGCTGTTTCTCGACGAAATCGAGAGCATGCCGCCGAGCGTGCAGGTGAAATTGCTTCGGTCACTGCAGGACCGGTCGATCGAGCGCGTCGGAACCAACAAGCCGATTTCAGTGGACTGTCGCGTGGTGGCGGCAAGCAAGACAAATTTGCTCGAGCTGAGCGAAAAGAAGCTGTTTCGCGCAGATCTCTATTATCGTCTCGGCGTGGCGTTCATCGAGCTGCCGCCGCTTCGGGAGCGGCGCGAAGATATCCCGCTGCTGTTCGAGCACTTCACTCTGGATGCCGCCCGACGGTTCGAGCGGGATGCGCCGATACTGGGCGAGCAGACGATGTCGGCGTTGCTTTCTTATTCGTGGCCGGGGAACGTGCGTGAGCTTCGCAACGTCGCTGACCGTTTTGTGCTTGGTGTGCTCGATGGCAAGGCCATCAACAAGTCCGGGTTCGGCACGTTGGACCTGTCGTTGCCTCGACAACTCGAAAATATCGAGCGATCGATCATCGAGGATGCGCTGCGGCGCAAGCAGGGCGACGTGCAGGCAACCGCTGCGCTATTGGGCATCCCGAAGCAAACCCTGTACGACAAGATCAAGCGTCTTGCCGTGAACGTTGACGGAATCCGCGAAGGCGCGATCGTTCGCCCCTGAATCTGACGAAGGCGAGTAACACCGTGACGCCGCTGGGCGGCGCCGTGCTGCCGGACATGGCATGCTCACGGCGTACGAGAATGAAGGGCTGAAAGAAGAAGCTGCAACAGGAAACGCAACACTGCACCCTATTTGCTGAGTGAGGGATAGCTGATGAATCGGCCATTCAATATGCCGGACGAGTTTGTCGACGGATTCATGAAGGCAGGAGCGAGCCTGTGGCGGTCGCTGGGGTTGGCGGAGAATGGCGAATGTGACGGCGCGGCGGCCAGCTCACCTCTGGGTTCGTCGAGGCGCATCGCCGAATTGCAGGCCGACTATCTGAAAGGTTTGTACCAACTTTCGGAACACATCATCAAATCGGCAGCAGGCGGGCAGAGTGAAGGGGGCGTCGAAACCCCGCGCGGCGACCGCCGGTTCAATGGCACCGAATGGCGGGAGAATTCGCTCTACAGCATATTAAAGCAATACTACCTGCTGAACGCGCGCTATTGCACCGACTTCGTCGAAGCGCTGGATATGGACGAGAAGGAAAAGCACCGCCTGCGCTTCTTCACCCGTCAGTTCGTCGAGGCGATGAGTCCGACGAATTTTATCGCCACCAATCCTGACGTGATCAAGCTCGCGACCGATACCGAGGGTCAAAGCCTCAAGGCGGGCCTTGACAATTTGATGGCGGATCTGGGCAAGGGCAACCTGACGATCACGGACGAGAGCGCGTTCGAGGTCGGCAAGGACGTCGCCACTTCGAAGGGCGCGGTCGTGTTCGAAAACGACCTGTTTCAGCTGATTCAATATGAGCCCGCGACGGCAGAGGTGGCCGCGCGACCTCTGCTGATCGTCCCGCCGTGTATCAACAAGTTTTATATCCTTGACCTCCAGCCGGCCAATTCCTTTGTCCGCTTTGCGATTGAGCATGGCCTGACGGTCTTCATGGTGTCGTGGCGCAATCCGGATGAGTCTTGCGGCCATATCCGATGGGATGACTACGTCGAGCAGGGTGCGATGCGCGGCATTGAGATTGCTCAATCGATCTCGGGTGCCGACAAGGTCAATGTCGTCGGCTGGTGCGTCGGGGGAACCATCCTGTCGTCGGCGCTTGCGATTTTGCGGGCGCGAGGCGATGAGTCGGTTGCCAGCGTCACATTGCTGACGACGATGCTCGATTTCCGCGAGCCGGGCGATCTCGGCGTGTTTGTGGACGAAGAGAGCGTGCGGCAGCGGGAACATGCGATCGGCAATGGCGGCATCTATCGCGGCGCCGAACTCGGCTTCGTCTTCCAGACCCTCCGTTCGAGAGAGCTGATATGGCCGAATGTGATCAACAATTATCTGAAAGGTAAGCCGCCCGAGCGCTTCGACCTTCTGTTCTGGAACGCCGACGTCACCAATCTGCCGGGGCCGATGTATTGCTGGTACATCAGGAACATGTACCTGGAAAATAACCTTCGGCAGCCGAACAAGTTGACAATGTGCGGTACGCCAGTGGATCTCGGGCGGGTCGACCTGCCTGCCTATGTTCTGGCGGCCGTCGAAGATCACATCGTGCCCTGGCGATCCGCCTATCGGACCACGGGCCTGTTCGGCGGCCGCACTCGCTTCGTCCTGGGAGCGAGCGGGCACATTGCCGGCGTGATTAATCCCGCCTCCAAGAACAAGAGAAGCTATTGGGTATCGGCCGATTCCTGGGATGAACCGGCAAAATGGCTAGCAGGCGCCGAAGAAAAGCCGGGCAGTTGGTGGAACGACTGGATCGGCTGGCTCAAGCCGCAGGCGGAAAAGAAGCTGCCGGCCCGCACGCAACTCGGCAGCAACCTTCATCCTCCGGGCGAGTCTGCACCCGGTCGATATGTGAAGGTGAGGGTGGGCTGAAGAGTGAGCCGCAAAACAAGGAAAATTGGAGCGCCCGACACGATTTGAGCGCGTGATCGTTGCCGTCGGAGTCAGCGCCAAGCGACTAACTCAAATAGCAATTTGAGACGGTTGCAGGTCCTACGATTTGGGCCCATTTGCCGCTTCTCAAGTCGTTCGAGCACAGGCTCGCTGCTTGATTTCCTTTGACGACGCTCCCCTGCACTAGCTCAAATTGGCCCATGGTGGATTGGAGCAAGAGTTCAATCGTTTCAATTGCTTGAGGGGCGGTGTGTGCACGACGTGTGCACCGGGAGATCAAAAGAGATCGCGACAGCCAGCGTAAGCAAGGTTCTCTGAAACGGTAGATCAGTCTTGGAAAGCGTCACTTCTTCGCTGCGCATTTGTGTACCTGCGCCCGCGACCTGGCGCATCCATACGCACCAACTAACTCTTCAGCGGGTCCCGGGTTCGAGGCCTGGTGCGCCTACCACTCCTTGCAAGGACTACCGCGGTTTCGCATCAGAACGGACCTTTTAGTTGGGAGGTGCTCTGAACTTGCCTGAGAACCAGACTTAGGATACCTGGGCGCGCAAACCGGACAATCCGGAACAAGATTCGTAACGATTTGAAGCTCAAGTCGTTTCGGACTTGAGCGCGATTCGGGATGTCGGCGGTGGGGTCCCGACATCCCGGATTTTCAGGTCCGATGTCCGGTCAAGGCAGAATTGGTGGATGGTAGGTGAAAGTCGCCATCAAGATCGCAGCCAGGATCATGACGATCGGAAAGTGCACGAAGAATTGCACGGACGTGTAGCCGATCAAGTCCTTTGACTTCAAACCAAGCACGCCAAGCAATGGCAACATCCAGAATGGGTTGATGAAGTTCGGCAGCGTCTCGGCGATGTTGTAGACCATAGTGGTCCAGCCCAGATGAGCCCCGACTTCGTTGGCCGCCTTCATGATGTAGGGCGCCTCGATCATCCATTTGCCGCCGGCCGACGGGATGAAGAAGCCAAGCGTCGCGGAATAGATCCCGATCAGGAACGAGAACACGGTCGAGTTGACCGAGACGTTGGCGAACCAGTGAGCGACGGTATCGGACAGCGTCAGCCCGCTGGCATTCGGCACCTTGGTCAGCATGTGGGCGATGCCGGCATAGAACGGAAACTGTAACAGCAGGCCGGAGATGCTCGGCGTTCCCTTGGAAAAAGCCTCGAGCAGGCTGCGGGGACGCCAGTGCAGGAGAATGCCAAGCACCAGAAACACGAAGTTATAGGTGTTCAGGCCTGACAGTGTGATCAGCGGATTGCCGGATTGGAAGGTCTGCCAGAGCCAGCCCGACGCCAGTGCGACGGTCAGAATGGTCAGAACGGGGCTGAACTCGAGAAAGTCACCCGGCCGGGTCGGCTTTTTTGGCTCGATCCGGTCGTCGTCGAGAGACACGCCGAGATCCTCTGCGGTTCTGGTCAGCGCCTCATTTGGTACCGTCAGGTAGCAGACCGCCGCGGACAGTGCGGTCACGACGATGATCGTCACCAGGTTTTGCCACGTCAGGATCGTCTCGGAGAAGCTGATGACGCCGGTGATCGGCATCAGCGAACTCGGAATGCTTGCCGCGTTGGCCTGAAGCTGGGCGACCGATGAGGTGATGCCGAGCGTGAAGCCACAGCCGAGGCCGAGATATCCGGCCGCACCGGCTGCGCGATAGTCGAGCTTGATGTCCTTGCGCCGTGCGATCTCGCGGACCAGCAGGCCCGAAAAAATCAGGCTCAGGCTCCAGTTCAGCAACGACGCGGCAATGCTGAGCACGCCCACGAAGACCACGGCGCCGCGCGCCGTCGAGGGTACGTTGGCCAGCCGTCGCATGAGGGCCGAGACAGGTGGCGACATCGCGACCACATAGCCGGCGACCGCGGCCAGCGCCAACTGCATCGTGAAGGGAATGAGATTCCAGAAGCCGTCGCCAAAGGCGCGGCTGACTGCGAGCGGCGAGCCGCCATGCGCGATGGTGCCGAGCGCGATCACCACCACGGCCACCAGAACGAACACATAAGCATCGGGGAACCAGCGCTCGGCGAAGCTGACCATGTGCTGCGAGAATCTTGCAAGCACGTTGTCCTGTGTCGGCGTCTCATCCAGGAAGATGGCTTTATCCGTCGTGTCGGTCATTGCGGCCCCCATAGTCGCGTTGGTGTTGCGTTCGTTTTGTCACTGCCGGTCAGAGTGCAAGCGTGAGTTCCGAGAGCGGAACGGATTGGCAAGTCAGGCACTGGTCGGGCGCGCTGTCGCCGCCGCCGACCTGTGCGACATCGCCATCGACGACGCGCATGAGGCAGCTCTCGCACTGGCCGACACGGCAGCCGCTGGGCAGGGACAGACCGGCTGCTTGGGCCGCATCGAGAAGGGTCCCGAGCTGCGGCGTCCAGGTGAAGCTCTTGCCGCTATCGGCGATGTGGACGGTTTGCGGCTTCAGTGTGCGCGGCACGACCGGCGGCGAGGTGAAAGCTTCCGAGAAGACGTCGAAGCGCGGGACGCCCCGTTCGATCAGTCGGGCTATCATCGACGTCGTGAAGTCCGGCGAACCGCAGAGATAGGCGAGGGGCCTTTGTGGCAGCAACGGATCAATCGCCGACAGGTCCAGCCGCCCCGTGTAGTCGTAATCCCCGGGACAACGATCTTTTGCGCGCGGCACCGAATACGCCGTGACGAGATCGAGCTCTGGTAGCAGGTCTGCGAGCTCTCGCAACCGACCGGCAAATGCATGTTCGTCGCCATTGCGGCAACCATAGAGCAGCAGCACTCGGGCGACGCGTTCGGCGGGCTGCAGTCTCGCCAGGGCTTCGAGATGACCGACAAACGGCGTGATGCCGATTCCGGCGGCAAGAAAAATTAGCGGCCGGCGTCCTTGCAGCGGCGGCGTGAAAATGCCCTTCGGCGCCTCGATCCGAACATCATCGCCGACCGCCAGACGATGAACGTGATCGGAAAGGTGAACCGTATCGTTGGCGAGTCCTGAAGCGCGGGCCCGGCGCTTGCTGACCGCGATCGACAGAACATCGCGGCCGTTATGGCCGGTCAGCGAATAGGCGCGGGCAACATCGAGTCCCGGCAGGCTCAGCAGGACGTGCTGTCCGGGGCGGAATGCGGGAATCGCGCCGCCGTCGCGCGGCAAAAGCTCGAGCGCGACAACGTCGTCGGTCTCGCGATGAACGGCCGAGACCGCGAAGTCGCGCTTGCCGGTCCAGTGGCCGCGGCTCGCGGTCTCATCCTTGCGAATGTCGCAACTCGTAGCGCGGAGTGGCACCGAGCCGCTCACGGGATCGCGGGTCGCGTCGCTGAGCGCATCATTCATATTGGAGGTCGGCAATCCTGCAGGCTGGATCGCGTCGCGTCCGAGCGGCGGACAATCCTCCCACCAGCCGAACTCGGCGACGGCTACGCGATCGTCGAGCGCCTCGTTCAGCCGCACGCGTAGCCGGACCTCTCCGGCCGAGGTTTTGACGATCGCCCAGTCACCGTCCCTGAGGCCGCGCGCGGCTGCGAGCGTTGGGTTGATCTCGATCGCCGGATCGGGCGTCTTCTTGCGAAGGGAGGCGACGTGACGATGCGAAGAGTGGACAAACCAGCCGCTCTTGGCCGTCGTGAGCACCAGTGGAAACCGGCTGTCGGCGTGGTCGGCGAGCGGACTTTCGGCAGGCTCGATGTGCCCCGGCAACGGCGCATAGCCATGTTCGAGCATCAGTTCCGAATAGATCTCGACGCGACGGGTGGCGGTGGTAAAGCCGGCAATTGTACCGTCCGGCTGCACCAGCGTGTATTTCTCATGCTCAAGGAGCTGAGGGAAACGCATGCCCAGGGGATGGCGGCGCAATTCGTCGACCGTCACGCCGAGCGGCGCGAGCTGATAATTCCAGCCCGCGCGGATGTCGCCGCCGAAGAATTGATCGGCAAGGCCCAGCCTGACCGCAAGCTCGATGGCAATTTCATAGTCCGCCTTGGAAGCGCCGAGCGGCGGCAACGCCTGCGCACGGAACTGGACCGTCTCGACGGCTTCCTGGGTGATTTCGAAGCCGATCTTCAGAGCGTCCCGTTCCCACGGCATGTTGGCCGGCAGCACGATGTCGGCATTCTCCGCCGTCGGATTCATGAACATGTCGACGTGGACGTGGAAGTCGAGCGCGCGCAGCGCCTCACGATTGCGCGACGAGTGCCCCTGCGAGACGATGAAATTGGTACCGAAGCTCATCAGCGCCCGTACCTGGTAGGGTTCGCCGGTCAGGACCGCGCGGCTGAAGTCCCGAGCCGTGATCCATCCCCGGCTCGGCGGGCCGAGCGGCAATTCGCCGAGACCGAGCGCCTTGGCCCTTTGCCCCGGCGGCAACAAGGAATAATCGTTGACAGTGCGTGTCGGAGGAGGCGCCGGCCAAACATTGCCGCCGGGCCGGTCACAAGCACCGGTGAGTGCATAGAGCGTTGCAATCGCCCGCTCGATCATCGTCGCATTGGTGTGCTGGCCCACGCCGGTCCAGGAATGATACGCGAGCCGCGGGCGGTTCTCGAACAGTTGGTAGAAGTTCGCGAGTTTGACCTCGTCGAGCCAAGTCAGTTCGGCGACGCGGGCGGGCGTGTAGGGAGCGGCTTCGGCAGTCAACAGACGGAAGGCGGTCGCGGCGGCAATCACACGTCCATCCCGCGCACTGAGTGTTGCACCGCCATCCAACTCGCAGGAGGCGGGGTCGAGCGCCGCGAGGCCTGGATTGAAGGCGCGTGCCGCTCCGGACCGATCCAGCACGACGAAGTTGTCGTCTGATTGATGGGCCCAGAGTTCACTCGCGCGAACGAAGCGGCCCGTGTCGGTGTCGATCAGCAGCGGCCCGTTGGTCCAGCGCGTTGCAAAGTCCGCGTCGTATGAGTTCGTGGTGATGAGGTGCCGGATTGCGCCCATCGCCAGCGCGCCGTCCGCACCCGGACGGATACGCATCCAGATATCGGCTTGCTGCCCGGAGCCGTTCGGTTTGGGATCGACCACCGCAACCCGCGCCCCGCGCCGCCGTGCGTCTGCGACGCGCGTTGCCTGGGCAAGCCAGGTGCGGGCCGGATTATGTCCCCACAGCACGATGGCGTCGGCCCGGTCATAGTCGGGAACGCCGATGCCGCGTCCGAAAGTCAGAGCATGGGCATAGTCCTTGTGCCAGCCGCAGACTTCGACCGCGTAGATCAGGTTGGGGCTGCCGAAGCACCGAATGAAGCGCTCGACCCATTCGAAGCTGTCGACCATTGGCGTGCCGCTCGGCGTGGTGACGGCAAAGGCCACCGCTTCGGCTCCAGATGTTTTGCGAATGTCGCCGAGCTTGTTGGCGATGTCTTCCAGCGCCTCATCCCAGGAAATTTCGATCCAGCCGGGATCGGCCGCATCCCTGGGCGCGGTCCGGCGAAGCGGTTTCGTCAGGCGGCGCGGACTGTGCACCATCTCGGGCGCGGCCCGACCCTTCGCGCACAATGCTCCGCCGGTCGGATGTCCGGGCAGGGTTTTGACTGCAATCAGCCGGCCATTTTCGACGACCATGGTCGACCCGCATCGGGATCGGCAAAGCGTGCAATAGCCGGGTACGCGCTGCGCCATAGGGGTGCCACACCGTCCGAAGGTTCGATAGTAGTGCGTTACAGTAAAGCGTTACATAGCATTGTCCCTGCCGTATTCTTCGTCAAGCCTATTTATTGTGCCGCGACCAAACCTGACTATTGTGCCGCGGACGGACCGGATGATTCCGGAGCCGACCAAGCGGGAACGGGATGGATCAGAATTTAAGGGAGCAGGTGCTGCAGCAGGTGCGCGCCGAGATTATCTCCGGGCAGAGCATGCCGGGATCGATGTATTCCGTGCCGACACTGGCGGCGAGCCTGGGTGTATCGACGACACCGGTCAGGGAAGCGCTGCTCGAATTGGCGCGCAGCGGGCTGATCGAGCCGATGCGCAATCGCGGCTTCAAGGTGGTCGAGCCGACCTTGACCGAACTGCGCAACCTGTTCGATCTCCGCGAGGTGCTGGAGCTCCATGCGGCGGCGATCGTTGCGCGTAAGCCCAAGAAAAATCTCAAGCAGCTTGTCCGTTTTGCCGATGAGGTTGCCCGCGCAGTCAAGATGGAGGACATCGGCCTCTATCTCGAAGCCGATCGAAGCTTTCACCAATTGCTGACGGCAGCGGCGGACAATGCGCGCCTGACCGAAATGGTGATGGGATTGCGCGACCAGATGCGGCTCTACGGTATCAAGTCGCGTGCAGGTCTTGCCCGCCAGAATGAATCCGCCGCGGAGCACTATCAGATCGTCGAGCTCGCAATGGCCGGCGAGGAAGAGGCCCTTGCCAATCTTCTCAGGCGCCACATCAGGGCGTGGGAGCCAATCTTCGTCGAGGCGCTATCGCGGATGACGAATCCGCGCGAGCCGATCGTCGCTAATCGCGATCATGGCCGGTAATTACCGGCCAAAATCGAAGCAGATCCAAGGTTTCCTGGGATGTTGGTGATCGCAATGAAGTGGCGCGGGTGAGGCCTTAGCGTCGTCTTCGCGCTTTTACGAAAGTCCCGCAGTTGCGTATGCGATGCGCTGGCACGCATCTTGGAGTTCGGTGGCGGAGGTCGCGTAGGAAATCCTGAAATAGGGTGAGAGGCCGAACGCCGAACCCGGAACGACTGCGACGCCCGCCGCGCGCAGGAGATACTCGGCGAAGTCTTTGTCGCTCCCCAGCGTTTGCCCCTCAGGAGTGATTTTGCCCATCACGCCGGCGCAGCTCGCAAACGTGTAGAAGGCGCCCTTGGGCACGCGACAGGTGATGCCTTGGATCCCGTTCAACGCGCCGACGACAAGATCGCGCCGTTCTTGAAACGACCGGCAGCAATCGCGGACGAAATCCTGCGGGCCATTCAGCGCCTCGATGGCGGCGGCCTGACTGACCGACGAGGGGCAGGAGGTCGACTGGCTCTGGACCACGGCCATGGCCCGGATCAGAGCGCTAGGTCCGCCGCCATAGCCGATGCGCCAGCCGGTCATGGCGTAGGCCTTCGAAACGCCGTTGACGGTCAGCGTCCGGTTGCGCAGGGCCGGCTCGATTGCCGCCGGCGTGGCGAAGCGAAAGCCGTCATAGACGATATGCTCGTAAATATCGTCCACCATCAGCCAGACGTGCGGATGCTCGAGGAGTACGTCGAGGATCGGTCGGTAAGCGGCCTCTGAATAGGACGCGCCGGACGGATTTGACGGCGAGTTCAGCATGACCCATCGCGTGCGAGGCGTGATGGCGCGTTCAAGATCGTCAGTCGAAAGCCGAAAGCCATTGGCTTCGGAACATGGCACCAGCACCGGCGTGCCGCCGGCGATTGCGACGATGTCGGCATATGTCACCCAGAACGGCGTTGGGATGATGACCTCGTCGCCAGGGTTGATGGTGGCCATCATGGCGTTGAAAAGCACCTGCTTGGCGCCGGCTGACACGGTGATCTCGTCCTGCGCGAATTCGAGCCCGTTATCGCGCTTGAACTTTGCGCGAATAGCGGCCTTGAGTTCAGGCGCGCCGTCCAAAGCGGTGTATTTGGTCGCGCCGGCGCGCATCGCGCGCTCGGCTGCATCCTTGATGGAGTCCGGCGTATCGAAGTCAGGCTCGCCCGCACCGAGGATGATAACGTCCCGGCCCTGGCGCTTCATCTCCGCCGCGAGTCCGCTGATCTTCAGGATCTCCGACACGCCAATCGACGAAAGGCGGTCGGAGACGCGGAATTGCGTCGAGCTGTGGAAGGGCACGTTCATGCATCTTTTCTTTATGCCACGTCGAACTTGACGCCCTGGGCGAGCGGCAATGTGCGGCCAAAATTGATCGTATTGGTCGCGCGGCGCATGTAAGCCTTCCAGGCATCCGAGCCCGACTCGCGTCCACCGCCGGTTTCCTTCTCGCCTCCGAAAGCGCCGCCGATTTCGGCGCCGGATGGGCCGATGTTGACGTTGGCGATGCCGCAATCCGATCCACGCACGGACAGGAAAGCTTCGGCTTCGCGCAGGTCATTGGTGAAGATCGAGGACGAGAGTCCCTGCGGGACTGAATTGTGCAGGTCGAGCACCGCATCGAAATCGCGATATTTGATCACATAGAGAATGGGGGCAAAGGTCTCGTGCACAACGGGACCGACTTGTTCTGCGATCTCGACCAGCGCCGGGCGGACATAGTAGGCCTCATCGGCGCCGTCGCAGAGGATCCGCTCACCGCCGAACACCGTGCCGCCCTCAGCCCGCGCCTCGCTCAGCGCTTTCTGCATCGAGGTGAACGCTGCCGCGTCGATCAGCGGACCGACCAGGGTGCCGTCCTCGAGCGGGTTGCCGATGGTCACGGACTCATAGGCGCGCTTCAGACGCGGCAGAAACGTCTCGTAGACGCTTTCGTGAACGAAGAGCCGCCGCATTGTGGTGCAGCGCTGACCCGCCGTGCCCATGGCGGCGAACGCGACTCCGCGCAGCGTCAGGTCGAGGTCCGCCGTTGGCGCGACGATTGCGGCGTTGTTGCCGCCCAGCTCAAGGATCGCGCGCGCAAAACGCTTTGCGAGCCGCGGTCCGACGGTACGTCCCATCGCCGTCGAGCCGGTCGCCGACACCAGAGGGACCTTGACGTGATCCACGAGGACTTCACCGATGTCGCGGCTACCGAAGAGAACGGTTGAAAGCGCATCCGGCGCCGTGCCGCCTTCCGCCTTGAAGCGCTCCAGCGCGCGATCGAACAGCGCTTCCGTCGCAAGCGCCGTCAGCGGTGTTTTCTCGGACGGCTTCCAGACGATGCTGTTGCCGCAAATCAGCGCCAGCGCCGCGTTCCATGCCCATACTGCGACGGGAAAGTTGAACGCCGAGATGATCCCGGTAACGCCGAGCGGATGCCAGCTTTCCATCATCCGGTGCTCGCTGCGCTCGGTTGCGATGGTCAGGCCATAGAGCTGGCGCGACAGACCCACTGCGAAGTCGCAGATATCGATCATCTCCTGAACCTCGCCAAGGCCCTCGGAGGCAATCTTGCCGGCCTCGATCGATACGAGCCTGCCGAGCGCGTGCTTGTTGGTACGCAGCTCCTCGCCAAGGAGGCGGACGAGTTCACCGCGCTTCGGGGCGGGGACAAGCCGCCATTCGAGGAAGGCCGCATGTGCCTTGTCGATTGCTGCCTGCGCGTCAGCGGCACCGATCTCGTTGACGTGGCCCGTGATCTCGCCGGTGATCGGCGATCGTGCAATCAGCTTGCCGCCGGTGTAGAGGCCGCGCTTGACGCCGAGTGTGCTCAGGAGGGCGTCCGCCTCGCCCGCCAGGGATTTGATGGCGCGCGTTGAAATCTGGGTTGTGTTCGTCATGGCGGTTTCTCTTAAATGGTTGAAAGGCGGTTCGATCAGGCCATCGCCCGGCGTGCGAGGCGAGGTGACCCGAGCTGGACCAAAGCTTGCTCCAGGGAATCCCTTTCCGTCTCCGCGTACAGCTTCATTTCATCGTGAACCTCGGCACCGAGTGCGGTTTCGAACGCAACCTGGTTGGAACGCGCGGCGTAGTTCTGCCGCTGGTCGGTGCCGAGATTCGACTGGAAGATGCCAGCCGCGCTGACAGGGAGGAAATCCTCGTAGACGATCGGATCGTAGCGCAGAATACCTGCCGCCACCAAATCATCGACGCTGGATGGCGGAGCATGCCTCTTGCATGCCTCAATGCCTGCGGGCGTCGCCGAATAACGGAAGAAGGCAAGCCCTTGCGACCGAAGCTCCGACCAATCGTCCGGAAACACCTTGAAGCGCTCGGTCAGTTCTGTGTCGTAGTCGCGCGCGGTTGCGCCTGCCTGCCGCACGGAGACGAGCAATTGGTCGTAGAGCTTGCGGCCCTTGGGCGTGAGGGCGACACCGCGCTGCTCGATCTCGCCGAAGCGGGCCGTATGCGTCCCGTTTACCTCGGTGGCGGCTGCCTGCCTGAAGAGGATCGGCTCTTCGAGCGCCTTGAAGCTGGTTTGGCGCAGCAGGATCGGGCAGTCGCGGCGCGGCGGCCCTTCGATGACGGCCTTCGGAGCGATGCCGCGTCGTGGCATCCCGGCCTGGACGGCATCGATGTCCAGCGTGCGCGGTGTCAGATGGTTGATGTGAGGGCCCTTGAAGCTCACCACGTCGGCGATCAGCCGATGGGCGTCATGCAGCCTCTTGTAGACCTCCAGGCTGACCGTCGCTTCGCTATGCCAGCGGAAAGTCTCGAGAGCTTCGCGAACAAACTCCTCCGCCTGCGCGACGGACAGGTGACCCTCCGTCTCGAAAATACCCACCAGCTCGAGCGCCCGCGGCGTAAAGATGCGGCGCTCACCAAGGATTCGCTCCGCTTCGGTGCGAAGGGCGTTGTCCTCGATCAAGTCGAGGCGCAGCAGCGAGGTGAACACCCGGAACGGGTTGTGGCGGAGGGCGGCATCGTCGATCGGCCGGAAGGCCGTGGCATGGACGGGCACGCCGGCGAGCGACAGGTCATAGTAACCGATCGGGTGCATCCCCATCACCGCAAAGATGCGACGCATGTTGAACAATTCGTCCGCGCGCCCCAAACGAATGGCGCCGTGACGCTCGACGTTCAATCGCTCGAGTTCATCGCTTTGTTCGAGGCTTGCACGGAGCTGCTCGTGCCGCCGCAACGTTTCGCGATTGGTGTCGTTGACGAGGTCTATCAGAGTACCGTATTGGGGCACTTCGGCCCGGTACATGTCCGACATGGCGCGGGAAAACAGAGTGCGGATCTCGTCTGCGTTTGCCCGCAGCGCCGGCATCGGTATCTCCTTTGATGGGGATCGGCCGTCCTATCCGGACCGACCTTGCTCATGAATTATGGTCATGATCGCCGCGATTAAATCTTGCCTGGGCGGCCAATTCAAACGATGTTTGCTCAGAAGGTCATTCTAAAACGGAATGATGGGAATGGATCCGCAAACACCCCGTCGCTTTCTTCCATCCACCGCCGTCCT
The DNA here is from genome assembly GCF_023006445.1 of Bradyrhizobium sp. SHOUNA76. NCBI lineage: Bacteria > Pseudomonadati > Pseudomonadota > Alphaproteobacteria > Hyphomicrobiales > Nitrobacteraceae > Bradyrhizobium > Bradyrhizobium sp. SHOUNA76. The sequence goes on along the minus strand of NZ_JALBHA010000005.1, from coordinate 37,221 downwards.
GTCGGCGTTTGAGGCCACCGCGCGGACCGGCAGCATGACGCTGGCGGCGCGCGAACTTCGGCTGACGCAAAGCGCCGTGAGCCGACAGATCAAGATGCTGGAGGAGCAGCTCGAGGTCGAACTCTTCATCCGCGAGCGCCAGACCGTTCGACTGACCGTCGTTGGCGAGGCCTATGCGCGCGAGGTCCGCGAAGCGCTTCACAAGATCAGCACCGCCTCCTTCAATCTCCATGCGAACCCGAGGGGCGGGACCCTCAATCTCGCCATCCTGCCGACGTTCGGTACCCGCTGGCTCGCGCCGCGCTTGCCCGGGTTCTTGGCTGCGAATCCCGGGATCACCATCAATCTCACGACCCGCTTGTCCTATTTCGATTTCCGGGCCGAGTCCCTGGACGCGGCGATTCACTTCGGTCAGCCGGAGTGGCCCGGGGCCGACATGGCTCTCTTGCGATCCGAACAAGTCGTCCCTGCGTGCAGTCCCGGCGTGAAGCGGCAATATCACTTCCGTGCTGCAGGCGATCTCCGAAAGGCTCCGCTGCTGAGCATCTCAACCCGCTTTCACGCGTGGGACCGGTGGTTCTCCGTTCACGATGTGGCCGGCAGAACCGCACAGGGGATGGTGTTCGACCAGTTCGCGACCGCAGCCCAAGCGGCGATCGCCGGCCTCGGCGTGGCACTGCTGCCGACCTTCCTCATCCAGGATGAGCTTGCGCGCCGCAAGCTGGTCCGCGCCATCAACCTGCCTATGGAAAGTCCCGAACGCTATTATCTCGTTTGGCCCGCCGAACGGGCGAAGTACCCGCCACTCGCGGCATTCCGGGAGTGGCTGGTCGCGGAGACCGCACCGGATCGCTGATGATGCGCTGGACCTTTCTCCGACAGAGCGCAATAATTTCCCTTCGTTTTGTTCAGAAACAGGCACTTTGGAGAGTTGTAAATGGCGCGCCCGGCGGATGCCAGGAAGGACCAGGATCTCCTCAACATCCTTATCGCAAATGCGCGGACGTCGATTTCCGATATCGCCAAGGCGCTGGGCGTATCTCGTGCGACAGCGCAGGGGCGCATGGCAAGGCTGGAGAAGGAGGGGACGATCGCCGGCTATACGGCGGTGCTGGGTAAGCAGGGTCATGTCACCGCGATCTCGGCGATCATCCTGATCGAACTGGAAGTCAAGCAGCAAGGCAACGTCATTGCGGCCCTGCGCAAGAAGGCCGAAGTGGTTCATTGCTACACATTGAGCGGTCCGTTTGATCTGTTCGTGAAGATCAATTGCGGGACGTCAACGCATCTTGACGAGATCATCGACTGGATCGCCGAGATGGAAGGTGTTCGCCGCACCACGTCGTCGATTCTTCTCGCCAGAAAATTCGAAAGGTGAACAGGGCACAGGCAAACACTGCCTCAAAGCAGTTGTCGCTGCTCTATTTCCCGGCAAAATTTCTCATTTCCCAGCGGAATGGAATTTAACCCAACGGTTTGTAACAATATTATTCCTATAGCCGACGGTTTGGATATTTATGTCGCGCCTATGCTCCTGAATAAAAGCAATACAAGGAGCATTTGAAAATGAATGGTGCGTCCGCTCTCGTGAGCATGCTGTCCGGATATGGCGTCGAAGTCATTTTTGGCGTCCCCGGCGATACGAACGTCGCCTTCTATGAGGCTTTGAGAACGACGAGGGATGCGCCGCGCCACATCCTGTGCCGCGATGAGCGCTCTGCGGTGTTCATGGCGGACTGCTATGCGCGCTTGTCCGGAAAGCCCGGTGTGGCGGAGGTGCCGAGTGGCGCCGGCGCGCTTTACGGTCTACCGGGCGTGGCCGAAGCAAACAAATCTTCGGTGCCGCTGATCCTCCTCGTAAACGATATTCCCCAGCCTGGCGTCGGCCGCGGCACTCTGACGGAGCTGCCCGTCGAGGAAGTGTTCAAACCAGTCAGCAAGCGCGCAGAGACGCTAGGTCATGTCGGAAAATTGCCCGAACTCGTGCGCCGTGCCTTCCGTGAGGCGACCGGCGGCCGTCCGGGTGCCGTCGTTCTCGCATTGCCGGAGGATGTTCTCTTTCAGGAGCTTCCCGATGCGGCCGTATCACTGCATGTCGAGCCGCAGTGTCGACAGGCGCCATCATACCGAAGCAGGCCGCCCGATAGTGATCTCGATTCCGCAATCGAGGCCATTCTCGCAGCTCAGCGTCCGCTGATCGTCGCCGGCGGTGGCGCCAATCGGTCAGGCGCGGCGGCTTCCATCACGGCGTTTGGCGAGCGGCTCGGCATCCCCGTCGTCACCACGATCACAGGGCAGGGCGTCATTCGCGACGACCACAAGCTCGGCATCGGTATCATCGGCGACAACGGCTTCCATCCGCATGCGGTGTGGGCGCTCGGGCGTGCCGACCTCGTCATCTATGTAGGCTGCCGCATGGGCTCGGTTGCCACCATGAACTGGCAATGGCCGGTGCCGAATGGCGAGACGCGCATCGTCCAGATTGATCTCGAGCCGGAAGTCATCGGCAATACCTACGCCATCGACCATCCGCTCGTGGGCGATGCACGTGCCGTGATCGATGCCCTGCTTGCCAAGATATCTGAGGATCATGTATCGACCACGGTGGGATGGGTCGGCGATATCAACCGCCGCCGTGCAGAGTTCTGGGACGTGATGGCGCCGCATCTCGAGAGCGACGCTGTCCCCTTGCGTCCCGAACGGATCATCGAGACGCTCAACCGTTGCATGCCTGCGCCCTGCAACGTGGTGTCGGATGCCGGCACGCCGACACCCTACGCAACGCGCTTCCTGCGGCTGCGCGATCCGCAGTCCAGGCTTGTGATTCCCCGCTTCTATGGCGGGCTTGGCTACGCCATCCCGGCGGTCATCGGGGCCTATTTCGCAGCGCCGCATCTGAGGCCTGTTGGCTTGTTCGGCGACGGCTCGCTCGGCATGTCGGCGGGTGAACTGGAGACGCTGTCGCGGCTGCAGATCCCGGCGGTGTTGGTTCATTTCAACAACGCATGCTTTGGCTGGATCAAGGCGCTCCAGAGGGTCGTCGACCGGGACCATGCCCGCAAGGCTTCCGGACGCGGCGAGCCAGCACCGGTCAACGACCCGACATTCAGCGTCGATTTCGGCCGTTACGACATGAGCAAGCTCGCCGCCGTCTACGGTATCAGAAGCTTCCGCGTCGAGACGCCAGAACAACTTGAGGCGGCCTTGCTTGAGGCTTTCGCGCTTAGCGAGACGGTTTTCGTCGACGTCGCGGTCGAATCCATCGCGGATCGCCTGCCGCCGGTGTTTTCGTGGCTGAAGAAGGTGGGCGCCGACCCGGCAGCGATTGGCGTCCAGGCTGCTCTCTAGGGAGGTTCGAGATGAACCATTCATTGCCAAAGATCGCACTGCCAGAGATCGCCCCGCAAAGGATCGCGGTCCTGGGGGCCGGGCAGATCGGCGCCGTGATCGCCGGGATGCTGGCGGAGCAGGGACACAAAGTTACGCTGGCTGACGCTTCGCAGGCGCAACTCGGCTTGAGCGCCGGGCAAACTTTCGCTACCAAGATCGTGGACGCTGGAGATCTCCATGCGCTGCGCGGTTTTCTGAAGGATCAGGACATCGTCGTCAGCGCCTGTCCGTATTTTCTCAATCAGGGTATCGCGCGAGTCGCTGTGGAGACCGGAACGCACTATTTCGACCTGACCGAGGACGTGGCGACAACGGCCTACATCAAGGAGATCGCGGCAGCCGCCGACGTGATCCTGGCACCGCAGTGCGGGCTTGCTCCGGGGTTCATCTGCGTGCTCGGGGCCGACATGGCGGCCCGTTTCGAAACGGTGAGGGCCATCAAGATGCGGGTCGGTGCGCTGCCGCTCTATCCGACCAATGCCTTGCGCTACAACGTCACTTGGTCCGTCGACGGCCTCATCAACGAATATTGCAATCCTTGCGAGATCGTATTCGATGGCAAGCCGATATCAGTGCCCGCGCTCGAGGGGATCGAGAGCGTGATGATCGACGGCGTCGCCTATGAAGCGTTCAACACCTCGGGCGGCCTCGGTACACTGACGGAGACGCTGGCCGGCAAGGTCCGCGACCTGAGCTACAAGACACTGCGCTATCCCGGTCATGCCGAGATCATGAAGCTCCTGCTGCAGGGATTGGGACTTGCCGACGATCGCGAAACCATGCGCCGCATCCTCAACCGCGCCGCGCCGTTTACGCGAAAGGACGTCGTCGTGATCTTCGTGACCGGCATCGGCGAGCGCAACGGGCGGATGGAGGAGGACAGCATCGTGCTGCGTTACGACGGACGGCCGGAGCTCGGCGCGATCCAGCTCACCACGGCCGCCGGCTGCGTGGCGATGGTCGAGCTGTTTCTTTCGGGCAAGCTTCCCGCAAGGGGATTCGTGCGGCAGGAGGATGCTAGCCTTGCCGACTTTCTCGCCACGCGCGAAGGCGGCCGGCTGGCCAGAGAGGCGCGCAGCTCCGAGACGAACGATTTTGCGGGAGCGTTCTCCACGAATAGAGCAGCTTAGGTGCGCGCAGAGACCGATAGACCGGATCTAGCGTCATCATGGGGTTTGACGAATTCAACCGAAGAGGGGAAGCTTGATATGGTCAATCGTCGTGAAATCGGATCACTCGTTGGGCTCGGCGCCGCCGCGGCGGCCATGGCGGCCGGCTCAGCCGTGTCCCAGGCCGTCGCCCAGACGCAGCCGGCCGAGAGCACGTTTGCTCAAATTCGCAGAACGAAAAAGCTCCGCATCGCCGGAATCGTCGGGACCGAGCCCTATTATCACAAGGACATTGCCACGGGGCAGTGGTCGGGCTTTTGCGTGAGCATGGCTACTGATCTCGCCAAGGCGCTGGAGGCCGAGGTCGAGATCATCGAATCGACCTGGGGCAACTCGGTCCTCGATCTTCAGAGCAACAAGATCGACATCATGTTCGGCCTCAGCCCGACGCCTTCGCGCGCCCTGATTGTCGAGTTCACGCGTCCGATCATGAACAACACCTTCACGGTCATCGCCAAGTCCGGTTTCGAACCGAAGACATGGGAAGATCTCAACAAGCCGGAAGTGCGGGTTGCCGTCGATATCGGCTCCACCCACGATCTCTACGCGCGCCGAACGCTGCCCAAAGCAACGCTTGTCGCACTCAAGACGCCTGATGAGGCCGTGCTGGCTGTGCAGGCCGGGCGGGCGGATTGCCTTATCCAGGTCGCGATGCTTTCGCTGGTGACGGTCAAGAAAAATGCGAAGGTGGGCAAGGTTATCATCCCGACTCCGGTCGCCTCGCAACCGACCTGCTGCGGCGTGCGGGTGGACGTCGATACTCGTTTCCGCACCTATGTCGATAACTGGCTGGAATACAGCCGCTCGCTCGGTGCGCTCCGCGAGTGGATTCTCTCGAGCCTGTCTCTGGTCAATATTCAGGAGCAGGACATTCCTCCCGGGCTTCAGTTTTGATCTCGTTCTGCCCGCGTCTTCAGCTGACGCGGGCAGTTTCGTTTTCGACCGACCGGCGTTCGACGAGACAGGGAACATCTGATCGATGCAACATGAGCGACATCCTCCGCTGGGCATCATCATGCTTGACGTCGCGATCGAGCGCCCGCCGGGAGACGTGGGGCATTCCGCAAGTTGGCCCTTCGACGTCGTCTTCAGGACGGTTCCGGGCGCGACCGCGCGAAAGATCGTGAACGGTGACGACGTCGACCTCATGGACGCATTCGTCGCGGCCGGCGACGAGTTGCGGGCAGACGGCGCGATCGGCCTGATCACGTCATGCGGCTTTCTGGCATCTCGTCAGAGCGGGCTTTCCGCGCGAATGAGCCTGCCGCTCGCGACGTCGAGCCTCTTGCAATTGCCCATGGTGGAGCGATGCCTTACGTCCGGGCGCCGCGCAGGGGTCGTCACCTACGACGCAGAGGCGTTGACGGACGGGCATTTTGCAGGCGCAGGCGCCGACCCACGGACGCCTCGCGTCGGCCTTCCGCCCGACGGTAGCTTGCGTGCACATATTGAGCACGGCCGCCCTTATGATCGAGACGGACTGCGGCGTGACGTGCACGGGGCCGTCAGCGCGCTGCTTTCTTGCAATCCGGGCATTGGCGCGATCGTCTTCGAATGCACTAATCTTCCGCCGTTCTCTCAGGAAGTGTCGCGCGAGTTCGGATTGCCGGTCTACGACATCATCACGCTCGGACGCTGGTTCTATTCGGGACTGATCCGGAGCGCCTATTCGCAATCGCCGAGCATGGGATAGCTGCGATGCATTATGACTGGAGTTTTGGCTTCCTTCTGCAATACAGCAGATTGATCGGTGTCGGCACCGCCTACACGATCGGCTTCACCATCCTCACCGCGGCGAGCGGGTTCGTGATCGGATGCGTGGTTGCCATCACGAGCCTGTCCAAGGTGAGGTTCGTCTCCACGCCTCTCGTGATGCTGGTCGAGGTGTTTCGCTGCACGCCAGTGCTGGTTCAACTGGTGTGGATCTATTACGCGCTTCCGGTGCTGATTGGCGTCGAGCTATCCCCCGCCGTTGCGGCGTTCATCGCGCTGAGCTTCTACGGCGGCGCCTTCTATTCGGAGATCATACGCGGCGGCATCGTGTCGATCGATGTGGGGCAATGGGACGCCGGCCGCGCGCTGGGCATGCGCCGGTTCGATCTGATGAAGCGTATCGTCATGCCGCAGGCCCTGAAGCAGATGATTCCCCCGCTCGTCAACCAGGCCGTGCTGCAACTGAAGAACACCTCGCTGCTCTCAGTTCTGGCGGTTCCTGATCTGCTTTACCAGGGGCAGCTCATCACGTCCGCGACCTACCGGCCGTTGGAGACATACACCATGATCGCGGTCATCTACTTCCTCATCTTGTTCCCGATGACGCGCGCTGCGAGCGTGCTAGAAGCGCGCCTGGCGCGGTGAGGCACAACGATGTCCATCAAAGAGGGAAGCGGTCCCGTGTCTGATGTCCCGATGATCGAACTGGCTCATGTGAAGAAGGCGTTTGGTCCCGTCAGCGTCCTGAAGGACATATCCTTGCGGGTGCCTCGCGGCGGCGTCGTCGCACTGATCGGTCCGAGCGGATCGGGCAAGTCGACGTTGCTAAGGTGTCTCAATCTGCTGACCATTCCGGAAAGCGGGTTCATCCGGGTCGGCGAAAGCACCATGGATTTCACCAATGGACACAAGCTGCCGGCAGACAGGGAGCTCGCGGCATTCCGAGCGCGGACGGGCATGGTGTTCCAGAATTTCAATTTGTTTCCGCATATGTCGACCATCCGGAACGTGATGGAGGGACCAGTCACGGTTCTTAAGGCCAATCCGGACGCGGCGCGCGAGACGGCGCTTGGGTTGCTGGAGAAGGTGGGGTTGAAGGACAAGGCGGACGTCACTCCCGACAAGCTGTCCGGCGGCCAGAAGCAGCGCGTGGCGATCGCGCGTGCCCTGGCGATGAAGCCGCAAGTGATGCTGTTCGACGAGGCGACGTCCGCGCTCGATCCTGAGTTGGTCGGAGAGGTCCTCGCGGTTGTCCGCCAACTCGCGGCGGAAGGAATGACCATGGTGCTCGTGACCCATGAGATGGCGTTTGCGCGCGAGGTCGCCGATAGCGTCGTCTTCATGCGCGATGGCGTCGTCGTGGAGGAGGGGCCGGCTCGGCAGGTGATCGACACGCCGAGACAGCCTGCAACGCGGGCCTTCCTTAGCCACTTCCACAGCAGCGGCTTGCAGCCAGTTGCGGCGAACGGATGACGTGACGGTCTGCGGTCGGATTGAAAGATGAAGCGGGATAGGGCGCCCTTGCGCATCGCTGTGATCGGCGCAGGCATCGTCGGTGCTGCGGCTGCATGGGAGCTAATCAAGGACGGACACGACGTTACTCTGATCGAGCCGGGAGAGCCGGGCGGGCCCCAGGCGGCAAGCTATGGCAACGGTGCCTGGATCAGCCCTGCCTCGATCATCCCGATGTCCATGCCCGGCCTGTGGCGCAAGCTGCCGGGTTATCTCTTCGATCCGAACGGGCCTCTGGTGCTGCGCTGGACGGCACTGCCTGCGCTGGCGCCTTGGCTCCTTCGTTTCCTTGCGGCCGGATGGACCATTGCGAAGGTTGAGCGTACCGCACGCCTACTCGCCTCGATCTTGCGCGACGGTCCGGCGCGGCACGGTGTGCTCGCACAGGAGATCGGGAAGCCGGATTACATACGCCAGACGGGTCTGCTCTATGCCTATCCCAATCGCCAGGCGTTCGACGACGAGGCCATCGCCTGGCGGCTTCGCAAGGACAATGGGCTCAATTGGAATGAGCTCGATGCCGACGAGCTGCGCCGCCGAGAGCCGGATTTGAGCTCCAACTATCAGTTCGGCGCCTTCGTCCACGAAGGAGCCTACTGCACCGATCCGGGCGGATATGTATGGGCCATCGTTGATGCCGCGCGTGCGCGCGGCGCACACCTGGTCAAGGCGCGCGCAAGCGGCTTTGTTGTCACCAACGGCCGTCTCGCGGCGGTCGTCACCGATCAGGGCCCGATCGAATGCGATCGCGCCGTGATCTGCGCCGGCATCTGGTCAAAGGCCCTTGCTGAGGCCGCAGGCGATCGCGTGCCGCTGGCGAGCGAGCGCGGCTATCACGGCGTGGTTGCATCGCCCGCCAGAGGCCCGAAGTTTCCGATTATGCCGAGCGATGGACGAATGGCCAACACGCCGACTCCGGCGGGCTTGCGCCTTTCGGGACAAGTGGAGCTCGCGCGAGTCGACGCCGAGCCGGACTGGGCGCGCGTCGAGATTCTCGTCACGCATGCTCTACGGACGTATCCTGGCCTTGGACCACGCGCCAGCCTGACGATCAATCGCTGGATGGGGCACCGGCCATCGACGCCGGACGGGCGTCCCGTCATCGGTCTGGCATCGGCTTCGCCCAATATTCTGCACGCGTTCGGACACGGGCACGTCGGCCTAGCTTCGGGCCCGATCACAGGCCGCGTCGTTGCCGATCTCATTGCAGGCAGGGAGGCTGGCATCGACCTCCGGCCATTCGCCGTATCGCGTTTTGCCATTGCCCCCTGGAGACGATCATGAAACTGCGAGGCGGCTACACCAACTATGGAGAGACGATCGGCATCCTGATGCTGGACACCAGGTTTCCGCGCCCCGCGCGGTGACATCGGAAATGCGTTCTCGTATGACTTTCCCGTGCGCTACAAGACCGTGCGCTGCACGCGACCAAGATCATGGGCGATCATCCGGATGCGAGCCTTCGGGAGCCGTTCGCGGTGGCAGCGCAGGAGCTGGAAGCCGAAGGCGTCAAGGCGATCATGACAAGCTGCGGTTTCCTCGCTCCGTTCCAGGAAGCAGATCGCCGCGGCATTAAACGTTCCTGTTTTCACCTCGAGCTTGATCCAGGCGCCGCTGATCCACGCCATGCTGCCGCCGGGCAAGATCATCGACGTTTTCACGGAGCGCGGGCATAACATGAATGACGGTCACTTTCGCGGCGTCGGCTGGTCGCGGGACGACGCCCCCGTTCAGATCCGGGGCATGAAGTCTGATGCGCAGTTTCGGGCGACCTGCATTTTCGGCCGAGAAGAGCTCGATACCGACGTGCTGCGAGCTGAAATGACGCAAATCACGATTGCTCGATCTCCTTGGCTGGAGCTAGCTCAAACGTCCCCATGATGGATTGGAACGTCGGAGCGCGCGTCTATCCGCAGATCTCCAGAATGGCGAGCATGTAGATGCGGATCATGTCGACGAAATCGACGATATCGACCCGTTCGTCGGGCATGGTGTTGTAACGCCCGCCGGGACCGCAGACGATGCCTTCCATCTTGCCGGAATAGTGCAAATGTCCGGCATCGGTGCCGTAGAAGCAGCTCGGCGCAACGGGGCCGGTCGGCTGATCTTCGCCCCGCACCGTACGATAGGCGCGATTGATCGCCGCCACGATCGGGCTCGTGCGCGAGACCTCGAATGGCGGCATGGTCGGAACTCCAGAGCGGTCCTCCGACCTGACTTCGGCCTTGAGGCCCGGAAACCTTACTTCGAGCGCGTCGAGTTCGCGGCGCATGTCGGCCATCGCGCCGGCCTCGGTCTGCCCCGGCGCATAGCGGCCTGAGCCCTTGATCCGCACGAAGTCCGCGACCTGAGGCGTACGCCATTCGTGCAGCTCGCGTCCGAGCGCGCCGTGGACGACGCCGACATGGACTCGATTGATCCGTTCATGCTCCGGCGAGAGCGCGCCGGAAAACTTCATCGCATTCAGGCGCGGGATGAGGTCACAGGCCGCCGTGATCGCGTCGACCGCCTCTTCGCGCTTGGACAGATGGCGGGTGTTGCCGGTGAGCTCGATGATGAACATGAAGGCCGCGGCGTGCATGGTCATCGCTTTCAGATCGGTCGGCTCCGAATTGATGAAGTAATCGGCGCACAGTCCCTGCTCGACCAGCGAGTAGGTACCGACCCCGCCTTGCAGCTCGCCCACGACGTAGGTGAGGATGACATCACCCCGAAGTTTGACGCCGGCATCGATCAGCGTCTTGACGGCGCAGAAATAGGCGGCGTCGCCGGCCTTCATGTTGGAAACGCCGATGCCATAGATGAAGTGGTCGTCGACCTTGCCGGCCCAGGGATCGACAGTCCAGCCTTCGGTCACCGGGTTGGTGTCGAGATGGCCGTTGAACATCAGGCTCTTGCCGCCGCCCAAGCCTTTCCAGCGGCCGACGGCGTTGACGCGGCCCTCGTCGCCGAATGGCGAGAGCTCGGTGTCGAGGCCGATCTCGCGCATGCGACCGGCCATGAACGCTGCAAGCTGCTTCTCGCCGTCCGACTTCGAGTAGCTCTTGTGCTGCACCATACGTGACAAAAGGTCGAGGGCGGCAGGCACATCGATCCGCGCGAGAAGTGTGTTGTGATCCATGGGGAAAAGATCCTTGTCGTCAGCCGACTGGCACGGGGGAGGCGGCCATCAGTTCGCGCGTGTAGGGATGAACGTGATCTGCGTCGAAATCCTCGGCCGGCAACAGGTCGACCAGTTCACCGCGGCGCATCACGGCGATGCGGTGGGCGATCTGACGGATGAGGTTGAGATCGTGGGTGATGAAGAGAAAGGCGGTTCCAGTCGCGGCGCGCAGCGCCAGCAGCAGTTCGATGATCTGTGCCTGCACCGAGACGTCCAGCGGCGCGGTGATCTCGTCGCAGATCACGAGCTTCGGTCGCGCGGCGAAAGCCCGCGCGATGGCGACGCGCTGCTTCTCGCCACCTGAGAGCTGGTGCGGCCACCGGCCGGCGTAGGAGGTCGGCAGGCGGACCTGCTCGAGCAGGCGGGGAATCTCGGCGACGTTTCCGCCATAGACCTTCAGCGGGCGCGACAGAATCTCGCCGATCTTGTGGCGCGGGTTGAGCGAAGAGTCCGGATGCTGGAAGATGATCTGCACATCGCGGCGATAGGCCTCGCTCATGTCGCGGGCGCCCGTGATCACCTGATTGGCGAAGCAGACCTTGCCTGAGAAGCGAGCAAGACCGGTGAGCGCGCGCGCCACCGACGATTTGCCCGACCCGGATTCACCGACAAGACCAAGGATTTCTCCGGCCCGCACATCGAGCCCGATGCTCCTGGTCGCGGGCGCCGGCACATGGCTGAAAAGGCCGGCGCGGCCGTATTGGACTTCGATGTCCGAGGCCGAGAGAAGAATCTCGTCACTGGACTTGTCATGAACCAGGCGCCGCTCGGGTCTCGGCACCGCCTGCACGAGGACCTGCGTATCGGCATGGCGTGGGGTACGGAAGATATCGGCGGCTGGGGCCTGCTCCACCAGACGGCCGCGTTTCAGCACTGCGACCCGGTCGGCGACCCGCGTCACCAGCGCGAGGTCGTGGGATATATAAAGTGCGGCAACGCCGGTTTCCTGCCGCAGCCGGGCGAACAGCTCGAGGATGCGCGCACCGGTGATGACGTCAAGCGCGGTGGTCGGCTCGTCGAAGAGGATGATGTCGGGGCGGCAGCCGAATGCCGTGGCAATGATGACGCGCTGTTTTTCGCCGCCGGAGATCTCGTGTGGATATCGGCGCATGATCGCGGCGGGATCGCGCAGTTCGACATGTCCGAGCAGGTCGACGGCCAGGGCGTCAGCTTCGCGGCGCCCCACGCCGCGATGCCTGATCAGCGTCTCCGTGACCTGCCGACCGATGGTGAGGGTCGGGTTGAGCGAGGTCGAGGGATCCTGGAACACCATGCCGAGCCGGCGTCCCCGGATCCTGGTCAGTTCCCGCGGGCTCAGGCCTTGGAGGTCGGTATCGCCGAGATGGAGGGAGCCTGCGATTTCGCGGGCATTGTCCGGCAAGTGGCGCATCAAAGCCCAGGCGAGCGAACTCTTGCCCGAGCCGGATTCGCCGACGAGGCCCAGCACCTCGCCCGGTGCGATCTCGAGCGAGATGTCGTGCAGTACGCGCACAGGCCCCGCAGCCGTCGCGTAGTCCAGCGTATAGTTCTTGACGGCAAGGGCCGGCATCACCGCTCGTCCTTCGGATTGAGGGCGTCGCGAAGGCCATCGCCCAGCAAGTTGAAGGCAATGGCGGTGAGCGCGATCGCCGCGGCAGGCACGATCAGGCCCCACGGCGCCTGGTACATGTACTGCCGGGCATCCGCCACCATGAGCCCCCATTCGGATGCGGGCGGCTGGGCGCCGACACCGAGGAAGCTGAGCGTTGCGAACAGCATTACGGCAAAGGACACGCGCATGGTGGATTCGATCACGATCGGCGCCATGACGTTGGGCAGCATCTCGCGGAAGATGATCCAGCCTGCGCCCTCGCCACGCGCGATGGCCGCCTTGACGTAGTCCTGATTGCGCACGTTGAGTGCAACCGAACGCGTGACGCGCGCCATGCCGGGTGCAAAAGCCACCGCAATGGCGATGACGGCGTTGCCGGCGCCATTGCCGAGCGTCGAGACCAGCAACAGGGCCAGCAGAAGGCCGGGGATCGCCATCACCGCGTCGTTCGTGCGCATGATGGCCTCGTCGGTTCGGCCGCCGAGATAGGCCGAGCCGACGCCGATGATGGCGCCGGCCGCGCTGCCGACAAAGGTGGCGATCAGAGCCATTGGCACGGTCGACCGGGCGCCGACCATCAGGCGGCTCAGGATGTCGCGGCCGAATTGGTCCGCGCCGAGCCAGTTCTGCCAGCCGGGTGGACGAAACCGGCCAAGAAAATCGATTTTCTCGGGCGCGTACGGGGCAAGCGACGGCCCGAACAGACATGCAATGGCGATGAGCGCCAGGAGGGTGACGCCGACGAGCCCCTGCGGTCTTCGGATCAGGCGGACGAACAGCTCAATCATAGCGGATCCGCGGGTCGAGAAGGGCATAGGCCATGTCGGCAAGCGTGTTGGTGACCGCATAGGTCGCCGCCATGATCAAAGCGCCGGCCTGGATCGACGGCAGGTCGCGCGTGGTGATTGCGACCATCAGGGCCCGTCCGATGCCGGGAATAGCGAAGATCTCCTCGATCACGATGATGCCGCCGAGCAGGTAGCCGACATCGAGCGCGATGATCGTCACCACCGGCAACAGCGCGTTGCGCAGCGCGTGACGAAACAGCACGCTGCGTTCCGGCAGGCCCTTCAAACGGGCAGCGCGAATATAGTCCGATTTCAGCACGTCCAGCGTCTCGGAGCGCATCATGCGCATCACATGCGCGATGAGGATCACCGAAATCGTCAGCACGGGCAGCGCCAGATGAGAAATGCCCTCGCCCAAATGTTCCAGCGGCGAGACGTAGCCCGTCGCGGGCAACCAATGCAACGTGTCGGCCAGCAGGAGCGCAAGCAGCGTTGCAGTAACGAATTCGGGCAACGAGACACCGAGATATGCGATCAGGCTGAGGCCTGTGTCGGCGAACCTGCCTTGCCGCAGCGCCGCCACCACGCCGAGCGGTACGGCGACGACCAGCGTGACCAGGATGGACGATGCCGCGAGCAGCAGCGAACGCGACAGTGCGCTCAGCATTTCCGGTCCGACGGGCTGGCTGGTCCGCATCGAGATGCCGAAATCGCCGGTGAAAACGTGGCCGGCCCAGCGTAGATATTGCTGCCAGGCCGGAGCGTCGAGCCCAAGCCTCGCCCTGAGCGCAGCCAGCATCTCCGGCGTCGCGTTCTCGCCAAGCAGCGACTGGGCCGCGTCGGCCGGCAGAATCTGCGTGATGGCGAACACCAGCATCGAGACCACGATGACGGTGTAAACCATCAGCAGCAGACGGCGGCCAAACCAGACGAGCGACACTCGAAGTCTCCGCGTCAGCCGCGCTTCGGCGCACCGGCGCCGAGCGACACGAGATCGAGACGGAATACCGAACCGCGCGGATGCAACGTGTAGCCCTCGACATAGGCTCGCTGCGCAGCAAGAAGATCAAAGAATGCCGAGATCACGGAGGGCACTTCCATATTCATCATCTCCTGCGCCTTCGCATAGAGCGCGGCACGCTTCGCCTCGTCGGTCTCGACACGGGCCGCATTGACGACTGTGTCGAAAGTGCTGTTGTTCCAGCGTGTCTCGTTCCAGGTCGCGTTGGAAGTAAAAAGCAGGTTGAAGATCGCATCCGCCGTCGGCTGCATGTTGTAGAAGCCGACGTAGAAGTTCCCCTTCTTCCAGACCTGGTCGAGATAGGTCGCGTGCGGCATTGTCTGCAGGTTGATGCGGAAGCCGGCCGCAGCGGCCATCTCGCGAACCGCGACGCCGAGTTGGGTGCGGGTCGCCGGCTTGTCGGACGCGATCAGCGTCAGATCGATACCGTTGGGATAACCGGCCTCGGCCAGAAGCTGCTTCGCCTTGGCGATGTCGGGCTTCTTCATCGAAATGTTTTTGTAGAAGTGATAGGCGGAGTTCAGGGGGGTGTCGTTGCCCGGCGTGCCGTACCCGCCGGCGACGAAACCGACGGTCGCCTCGCGGTCGACTGCCAGGGCGAGCGCCTGGCGAACCCTGATGTCGTTGAAGGGCTTCTGATCGCATCCAAGGATGATATTGAGGAATTGGCCGGACGGGACGCGCAGCGCCTTGACGCCACCGGTCTTCGCAAGTCGCTCATATTCGCCAGGCGTCGTCGTCAGAAGCAGGTCGATCTCGCCTGAGATCATTGCCGAGGCTTCGGCCGTGCGATCGGGATAGACGATCAGTTCCACGCTGTCGAGGTAAGGCCGCGTCGGGTCGTAGTAGGCGGCGTTGCGTTCGACCACGATCTTTCGATCGGGCTCATAGGATACCAGCTTGAAGGGCCCCGTGCCGTTCGCCCTGGTGGACAGGCTGGCGAGGTCGGACGCGATGACCTTCGCCGGGACGATCCGCGCGTTGAGGTAAGTGAGGGCCACCGGTAGGTCGGCGTAGGCACCGGAGAGCGTGAACTTGACGGCCAGCGGATCGATCGCCGCAACCTCCTTGATCGGCCCGACATTGGTTCGCCCGGGGGAGGCCGTTTTCGGATCGAGGATAGCTGTGATGCTGGCGACGACGTCTTCGGACGTGAGCGGCGAACCATCGTGGAACGTCACACCCGGGCGCAGCTTGAAGATCCACTCGGTGCGCGTCTCGTTTGGCTCCC
The DNA here is from genome assembly GCF_023006445.1 of Bradyrhizobium sp. SHOUNA76. Taxonomy (NCBI): domain Bacteria; kingdom Pseudomonadati; phylum Pseudomonadota; class Alphaproteobacteria; order Hyphomicrobiales; family Nitrobacteraceae; genus Bradyrhizobium; species Bradyrhizobium sp. SHOUNA76. The sequence continues at coordinate 21,643 of NZ_JALBHA010000005.1, read as the reverse complement.
AGGATAGCGCGAGGTCCGGCTCGACCGTCATGTCAGGCTTCAGCCGGGTCAGGTTGGAATAGAGCAACTCGGTGACGAGATATTCCGGATTGACCCGCGCCAGCATCGGGTGAATCACCGACGCGGCCTGGTCGAGCGACATCCGCAGCACGCCGCCGCGCTTGGGGGTATCGGCGCCGGCAGTCCTGGGGAGAGTGACGAGGCTGATGGCCGTGCCGGCAAGAAACACGCGACGGGTAACGGACAGCATGGGAGAGGCTCCTCGAGTTAGCGAATGGCGGTTGCTTCGGGCGAGAGATCGGGACGGAATTCGGCGGCCAGATAGGCGAGGACCGACTTCGCGAGCGCGACGATGTCGGTGAGCGTCGTGAATTCGCCGGGCGCGTGAATGCGGCTGTTCGTGCGACCAAGGCCCGTGAGAAGAATCTCCTGCATGCCGGTCGCCTGCACCCACCCGAAGTCGGAACAGCTCGTCGCGCCCCATTTGGCGAATTCGTCGGGTGCGTAGCCGAACCCGGCCGACAGTGCGTCCTGCCAGCGCGGCCAATGAGGACCGGTCGGATCCGACGTCGGCATCAGGTGCCCCGTGAGGACAATCTCGATCGCAGCGTGGGGGGCGGCCGTGCGGATCGCGCTTTCGATTTCGCTGCGTGCTGCGAGGAAGTCCTCCTCCGGTGCGTAGCGGCGGCAGATGAGGATCTCGAACTGCGAGGGAATCTGGCCGCCGCATTGGCCGCCATGCGCGGCGGAAATGTCGAGCTGCGAGGCGAGCGGACCCGTCGCGCCTGGCGGGGCGGGCAGGGCGGAGATGCGCTTTGCGATCTCCGGCTTTAGTGCGGCGAGCGCATTGAGGATCGGCAATGCGGCCTCGATGGCATTGGCGCCGGCTCCGGCGCGCGCGGCCTCGCTCGCATGAACCGTCCGGCCATGGACCTTCACCAGCAGCGTGAAAAGACCGAAGCACCCGGCCCAGATCCGTGGCGCTGCGGTGCCGTTGAAGTTGAGGATGTGCCCTTCGAGCAGGCCCTGCTCGGCGAGATAACGTACTCCGGGATAGAGCCCGCCTTCCTCGTCGGTGCAGAGCAGCAGCATTGGATCGTAGCCAAGCTGCAGGCCCGATCTGTCGGCGGCGCGCAGCGCCAGCAGCACGGCGGCGATGGTGCCCTTCATATCGGCGGCGCCAAGGCCGATCAGGCGATCGCCATCGCGCGTCAAACGCCGCGGATCGGTTGTCCAGCCGGGCGAAGCAGGCACGGTATCGATGTGAAAATACAACCCCAGGGCCGGTTTGCCGGAGCGGCGGCGTGCGATGAGATTGGTGCGCGTACCATGCGCTGGGCCGCCGGCGACGCGCCACAAATGATCGGGTACGTCGACGCGCCGACATTCCAGGCGGAGGGTTGCGAACACGCTCTCCATCAGAGCGGCAAATGCACCGTATCCCGCGCCGGGCGGAAAACTTGTGTCCACTGCGATCATCCGCGCGAGATCGTCGATCGCACTTTCAGCAGTGCGTTCGATTTCGGCGAAGCTGTCGGCCAGAGGCCCGGTGAGCGATGGAGGTGAAATCATTTGCGGTCGTCGATTTCTATATTCTATAAAGAAATAGACGATGGACGCCGACTGCTGTCAATTCCAAAGAATGAGGCACATGTGACCGGCAAACAGGCAAAGGCAGCGACCGGCGGCCCCTCGAGCCTGCCGGTTCCGCTGTACGAGCACGTAAAGCGGCAGATCGCCGAGGCGATCCTCATCGGGGAATTATCCCCAGGCACTGTCTTGCCGGGCGAGGTCGCGCTGGCCGCACGGTATGGAGTTGCGGTCGGCACCATGCGCCGCGCGCTGGCCGATCTGACGGCTGACGGCATGCTGGTGCGCCGTCGCAAGACCGGAACGGTCGTGACCGGCCGCGCGCCGCAGCACAGTCTTCGCTTCTTCTTTCAGTATTTTCGCCTGCATGGCGAGGACGGAACCTTGCGGCATTCCACGCCCAAGGTCCTGTCGGTGCAGATTGGACCTGCCGATCCTGAAGAGGCCGCGCTCTTTGCAGAGCCTGTTGGCGAGCCACTTATCCGTCTGCACCGCATCCGATTGGTTGGCAGAGCACCCGTGATGCATTCGCGGATTCGCCTGGTTGCGCGCCGTGTTACCGATTTCCCGGATGTGGCGGCCCGGGTACCCGCGCTTCTCTACCTCCATTTGCTCGATGCTTACGGTATTCGGATTGCGGCGGTGCGTGAGAAGCTCACGGCTGAACTTGCCGACAAACACGACCGTCGCCTGCTAGTGCTGCCCTCCCCAAATGCCGTCCTCGTGATCCGCGAGGAAGCTTACGACCAGGCGGGCGTGTTGACGCTGCTCAGCGAGCACCGCGCGACGACAAAGCATCATCACTACGTGAATGAGATCAGCTGAGACGCGCATGACCCGATCAGCTGGGATCGTCCAGTCATGAGCGCGCGCCCTGAGGCAATCCATCTTCGGCGATGCAATCCGGGCTGAGGTCAAGGCTAGAACGTGCGGACGATGTCGTGATCCGGTTCGGCGCAGGAAACCGGGTCGTGACAGCTGAAGTACCATCAGCGATTGCATAAAGCAGCCGGCCTAGGAGAGAGCGACGCAATCAGCGCCCTTCGTAAACCGGTCGACGCTTTTGAGCCTCGGCATCCCGGCCTTCCTGGAAATCTCGGGTCTTGAGCAGCGCGAAATATTGTTCGCCGAGCTTCGCCATGGCCGCACTCTCCGATTCTTCGAGTGCCATGCGGGAGCTGGCTAGAGAGGCTTTGGTGCCGAGCGGAGAGGACGCAGCGATCTTGTTCGCAATTTCGATCGCCTTCGTGAGAGCCGCCTCCCGGTTTGGGGCCAAAATCTGAACGGTCCCCATTCGGAAGGCCTCTTTGGCTCCCCAATGATCTCCCGTCAGAATGTATCGCATGGCGTTTCCCCAACCGGCTTCTCTGGGAAAGCGGATCGTGGCACCGCCTCCAGGAAATCGACCATGCGTATTTTCATCCTGGCCGAACTCCGTGTCTTCCGAAGCGACGCGTATGTCGGCAGCAAGGAAGATCTCATGGGCCAAGTTCCAGGTGTCGCCATGGACGGCAATGACGAGCGGCTTCGTGAGGCTTGGTTTGCCCCGACCCGTCGGGTCGATGAAGCCTGGTCCATCCAGAAGTTTCCGACCCGACTGGGTGAACGATTTGGTGGCATCAACATCGATGCCTTTGGAGAAGCGATCGCCATGGCCGAACAGCACCGCGGCACGAAGCGATGGGTCCTGATCATAGTCATAGTATGCTCTCGCCAGTCCTTCCAGCGCCTCTGGGTCGATGCGGTTGTCGATGTAGGGCCGGTTGATGCCGATCAATACGACCTGTCCCTGGCGTTCGACCGTGATCTTCGTCTGAGGGCTGTATGGAATTTCGGCCATGCGAGCCGTCCGATCATTTTGTGCTGACGTGGACGGCGCGCCTCCGGTCTGTTGCGCGTGCAAGGGCGACAGCCAAAGCAGGACGACCGCAAGCGAGACCGTCACTCTGTCGAAACGAAACATCTTGATCTCTCCCGGAGAAGCGAGGGTATCTGCTGGAATTGGAATGAGTGGCCAAGAGCTCTGACGCACCTGGCTGCAGGACCGATATCGGTGTCTGGCTCAATGGCTCAATGGACACTCATCCTATGATCGGCGAGCGCAAACACATCATCAGGCGAGTGTGAACGATAGCGTCCCAAGTCCCTGGATCGTGCTTTCGATCTTGTCGCCGGCTTTCAACCAAATTTGCTTCTCCTTGGGATATCCCGTGATCACGCCAGAAGGCGTTCCGGTGAAGATGATGTCCCCCGGTTCGAGAGCGAGCAGCCGGGAGGCGTACGCGATGATCTTCTGAGGATTGAAGATCAGTTTCGTCGTGTTCGACGATTGCCGCACTTCTCCGTTCACGCGAGTCTCGAGGTCCAGATTGTTGGGATCGATCTGATCGGCGGAAACGAAATATGGGCCGATGGGGGCGAAATCATCGAGCGTCTTGCCGACCATCCACTGGCCGCCGGGAACCTCCAGCTGCAGGTCTCGCGACGTAAAATCGTTGCCTACGGCGTATCCGGCGACGTATGACAGAGCATCCTCAGCGCGGACATTGCGCGCCTTGCGGCCAATCACGACGACCAGCTCGGTCTCATAGTCGAACTTGTAGCAGACGTCTCGCGGCGGAAGTTGCACCGTCACCATGTGCGGTGCAAGCGAGTTGTTGTACTTGTTGAAGAGGATAGGTAGAGGAGGCAGTTTCTGGCCCGTTTCCTCGACGTGTTCTCGGTAATTGAGGCCGAGGCAGACGATCTTTCCAGGCTTCGTGAATAGACGCCCGAACTTGATCTTCGATTCATCGAGGAATGCAGCTTTTGCGTTGGGCGCCTTGAGAGCAGTATCTACGAGGGTTTTCAGCTCGGCATTGCCGCCGTTAACGAGGAGCGCCTCCAAAGTGAGCGGTGCCGATAATCCGAGGAGCTTGGTCGCGGCGGCCACGTCGAGTACGCCGGCGGCGGTCTTCACTCCCATGGTTTCGCGCCCGTCGTCCTGGCGTATCGACAATATAGTGAGCTTGCGAGGCAGTTCATCGCTCCCGTTGCTCCGCGACGCCGTTTCACCCGCAGCTTGCGCACTGACCTTAGTAGTGGCAAGGGCGGCCGCGGCAAGGCCTGCTTTCATCAGCTTTCGGCGTGAGTGCATGATAGTCTCCTTGGATGTATTGTTGGTGAGGCGACTGAAGTTGTTTTCGCTGTGGCTGCTCAGCGGTAGGTTACGTCACGGGGTAGATCGAAGGGACTTGTGGGCCGGGCAGTTCCTCGCGGCTCCAACGAGTTTGTCATGAGAACAATAGGATGGACGTATCGCACGCGCTCCGGCTAATTCGGCTAGGCGCTATTCATCGGAGAATGGTTCCGCTTACAGATCCATATGTCTGCCGAAGGTCATGCCGCGGGTGTAAATAGCGGCAGAAGATGAGCTGGGATCGTCCAGTCATCTGGGATCGTCCAGTCATCTGGGATCGTCCAGTCATGAGCGCGCGCCCAGAGGCAATCCATCTTCAGCGATGCAATCCGTGCTGAGGTCCGCAATCGAGGGGCAACCAATTTGTGCCATGGTGTTGTCGATCTCTGCGAACATCATGTTGAGGACCTCCGTTACGCCAATTTCGCCCCGAGCCGCCAACCCGTAGAGTGTCGCGCGACCAAGTTGAACCGCGTTTGCTCCAAGAGCGAGCGCCTTCACGATATCTGCGCCGCGGCGGAAACCGCTGTCGATGAGGATCGGTTGTGTGATCTTGCTTCTTGTTTCGGCCAAGACTTGAAGCGGGGAGATCGCGTCCCCCAGCTGCCGACCTCCGTGATTTGACAGGATTACGCCGTCCGCGCCCTCAGCGACGCATCGCACGGCATCGTCCGGCCGCAACACTCCCTTGACCAATAGCTGATGAGGCCAGATGGAACGCAACCACTTCAGATCTTTCCAGCTGAAGGTCGTGTTCAGGCCTCGTCTCATTTGCCCAGCCTGGCTTGCCGTATCCGAAGCGTCACTTCTGGTAAAGTTCGCCACCTTCGGCATGCCGTGCTTTGCGAAGTCGAGTGCCCAGCTTGGATGCGTCAGGCCATCGACGAGCAAGCTCGATGAGTAATTCAACGGCAACTTGAAGCCATTGCGATTGTCGCGCTCTCTGAGCCCGTCCACCCCGAGATCGACCGTGAGAATGAGCTTTGAGTAGCCTGCTGCCTTGGCCCGCTCTACCAATTGTTGCGACAACGTCTTGTTCAACACATAGAGCTGGAACCACTTGTCTCCGCCGGCATTTTGCGCCACGTCCTCAATGGACACTGTTGAAGCGGTCGACAAGGCAAATGGAATGTTGGCCTTCTCAGCGGCTCGCGCCAACGCGATGTCCCCGTTAGGCCAGAACGCGCCATTCAAGCCGGTCGGGGCAATAATGATCGGTGCATCATACTTCTTTCCAAACAAGACAGTCGAAATGTCTCGTTTGCTGATGTCGAGCAGCCGTTTGGGACGGAAAACAAGGCGTTCGAATATTTCCCTGTTGTGCAACAAGGACCATTCGCCTCCCGCACCACCCTCAAGGTAGTCAAAAACAATTTTTGGCAAACGGGCCCTCGCCAGCTCGCGATAGTCAAGAGCGTTTACTGGAGCGTCTCCATAGTTGAAAAACGTCGTCCCTCCTGGCGAGTTGGCAAGTGCCCCTCCCACTGCCGCTCCGCCAATGCCAAAAAGCACATTCCGACGAGAAATCATGTTCAATCCTTCACCGCCGCCAATCGCTTGTTGGCGATGAGCGAAATCAGAAGAGGAAAGGGCGCCAAGAAGACGCCTAGGCCGGCCATCTGAATGGCGAACAGCAGGCTGTCACACGCAAGGCGCGCTTCCAGCAAATTTCACTCCGTGACCTGCTTTGGCAAACCAAAGGTCCCATAGACCTGGCCCGCTCTTCAGTTTGATCAACGTCATTTCTGCCAAATCTCTAGCTCTACGTATCGGGCCGAACCCTTCGCGAAGGCTTCGATCAGCCACTGGTCGAAATGAAGATTCGAACAGACGGTGGGATGGCAGCTCGCTCGATGTTGCTTCCTCCAATGGCGTCGCTCGGGTCCGCTCGGTATGGCTCCCAAGAAGTTGTGATGTTAATTATTGACTAGTAAGTAAGTTAATTGAAGTGACTCGCGGTTGTCAACCGAGTTGCTCCGCCGCGCGATGATCGACGCGGGAGCATCCGTTGTGTCACTGTATCCGGAAGGGAAACCAAGGCTGGGCCAACAGACGGGAAAAGCGCATCAATACGGCGCGCCGACTTGTCAAGTTCGCCCCCGACGTCCTCACTTCTAAACACGGCGGCCAGCGGCCGTTCGGCTGTTTCACATCGATGGAATGCTGGAGGGGATTTGACCGCTCCGGGAGCTGGCGCCGGACGAGAGCCGTTCCCCCGGGGCCCGATACCCTGGTCATCAACTATCCGGCCCGGAGCTGCGAACTCGAAGGAAAAAGTGGTGCGGCACGACGTATCGCCATCCGTCGCCGCGCGCTCGCCGACTACTCTCCGCACTAGAATCGAGATGAGGGGCGGATCGTCATTGCGAGCGAAGCGACGAAATCCAACGCGCCAGGCGGAGAAATTGGATTGCTTCGTCGCTTTCGCTCCTCCCAAGACGGCCTTGTGATCAACGTGCCTTCACCCGCTTCAGCAAGTCTCAAGGACGGAAGCCGAAGCGGGGAGGTCCCAATTCGCCCGCGAGTTTCGGTCCGGCCATGTCGATCCACTCGGCGAGGCGCGCCCTTGTTTCGACTGGATGGATGATGTCGTGAAAGGCAAAGGCTTCAGCCTGACGAAATGGCGATTGCAGTGTGGCGAACTGCTCCTCCAACTCGGCCCGTTTCGCACCCGGGTCCGGAGCGGCGTCAATCTCGCGCTTGAAAGCGATGGCGACGCCCCCTTCCACCGGGATGGCGCCGCTCTCTGCCGAGGGCCAAGCGAGAACGAACGTGCCCGTCGGTTTGTGGGCGTAAGCGCCAAGACCCATCGACTTGCGGATGATGACCGACGCCCACGGCACAGTTGAAAGCGCGACCGCAGCGAGTGCCGCAGCGCCGTGCCGGATGGTCGCGGCAGCTTCCGCCTCCGGGCCGATCATGAATCCGGGCTCGTCGACCAAGGTGACGATCGGCACATGAAATAGTTGGCACAAGTCTACAAAGCGCCTGACCTTTTGCGCCCCTTCGGCGGTCAACGATCCCGCATAATGACGCGGGTCACTCGCGAAGACGCCGACCGAATGACCGCACAACCGGGCGAATGCGGTGATCTGGCCTGGACCGAAACGTCGGCCCATTTCGAAGACCGAGAACTGATCGAAGATGCCGTCCATGACCTTGCGCACGTCGTATGTTCGTCGCCGGTTTGACGGCACGATGGTCTCGAGCGCCCCAGCTGCCTCCGCCAGTGGATCCCGCGGCGGTGCTTTCGGCGGCAGTTCCCAGACGTTATGCGGCAGGTAGGACAGAAATTGTCGGATCCGCTCGAACGCGGCCTTTTCATCCTCGACCACGTCGTCGACGAGCCCACTGCGCGCGTGAATATCGGGCCCGCCCAATTCCTCCTTGGTCACCTTGACGCCCAGGGCTCGCTCGACCAGCGCCGGGCCACCTGCAAGGATTTGCGCCGACCGCGTCATCACGGTGTAGTGCGAGGCCGCCAGGCGCCCGGCTGGAAGGCCGGCCACCGCCCCTAGAGCCGCGCTGACGACGGGGACGGCGTTTAGGCATCTTGCCATCGACTCGAAACGATTGGGAGCATAGACCGGCTCCGGCAAGGTAGGAGCATTCTTGCCGCCGCTGCCCGTGATGCTTGCTCCCGATCCTTCATGCAGGCGCACCAGCGGAAGTCGGTATCTCAAAGCAACTTCCTCGGTATAGATGCTCTTCCGCAGCCCCGCCGGATTGGGCGAGCCGGCATTCATCGTGAAATCTTCGCCCGCAGCGATGCAGCGACGGCCGCCGATGCGGCCGAATCCCAGCACGAAATTGGCCGGTGTGAAGATGAGTTCCCCGGCGTCGCTTCTTTCGCTTGATCCCGCCAGGGGGCCGATCTCGCTGAAAGATTCGGCGTCAAGCACGCCCAGGATCCGCTCCCGAATCGTGAGCTTGCCTCTCGCATGCTGCTTGCGAACGGCTTCGTCGCCGCCCTGGAGCTTGCCGAGCCGCCGCCGTTCGTTGATCTCGGCTTGCTCGGTCCTGCGGCTGCTCATCGGCCATGATTGCCCTCTGGTTCATGCTGACACGATCACCATGACCGGATCGCCCTCTGCCAGCGTATCGTCGGGCTGCCGCAATAGCCTTGCAACCGTACCACGGGCAGGGCTGGTCAGCGGTATCTCCATCTTCATGGCTTCGAGCAGTGCGAAGTCCTGACCAGCCTCCAGCAGATCGCCCTCGCTCACGCTGAAGCTCAAGAGCCGTCCCGCCAATTCCGCCCGTATCGTTGTTTCGCTCATTTGCAGCCTTTCATTCCAATCTTCAGCGCGCACTAATCGGCGGACGGGATGACACTGCCAGCTGACCGGCTTCATTCGGGGCCGAACCTCGGCTCAGTGAAAGCCGACCTCTGCTTGGCGACCGGATTCAGATCGGGAAGCAGCGAATGAAGGCGGCAAACAGCTTTTCATCGCTCGGGCTCACCAGTTTGGATCCGATCGCTTCGGCAAGGTCGAGATCATGGTTGGTAACGCTCAACCATGCCTTGGAATCCGCCGTGACCTTCAATCCCGCGTCACCGACATGGCGGTCGGGAACGACCTCCAGCTTCCGGTCCTTGATGACGACCGTCGCATCGAGCGTGGTCGTCCCCGTGAAGCTCAGATGTGTCACAAGGTCCAACCCTTTGGCCCTGCCGCGCTGGAAACCAAGCGACAGGGAGAAGAGGTAGCCCTGAATGTTGGCGCTATAGCGGCCCGAGGTGACATACTGGACCTTCTTGTGAGGGAAGCGCCGTGTGACCGTGTCCTCGGCATCGGTGTCCCGGATCACGTAGACGAACTCGTCTTTATCGATCAGCGGCTTGACCACCTCCGCAAAGTGGGCGTCGCGGTTCTCCAGGAAGGGGCCGATGACATCTTCGCCGGCCGGACAGGCCGCGATGCAATAGGCGGCCTTGTAGCCCGGTTTGAATGAGAGCGACTGCCAGATGTTCAGTGTTTCCGTGCGGGGCACGCGTGAGCGATAGTCCTTGGCATCTTTCGAATCGGCAACGTTCTCGACCCACTGCGCAAAGTTGCCGAGAAAGTCGTGATAGTTGTGGGTCTGGCAGGACAGGAAATCGAAGCCGCCGTCCGGTTTGATCGCCCCGACCGGGCAGGCGGCGACGCACAATTTGCATTCCAGGCAGGGATTGTAGTCGATCGGCTGATCATAGGCGTCGACCTCCCGTCCAAGCAGAATCGTGCCGAGCACCATGAAGCTTCCGAACTTCGGATGGATGATGCTGCGATGGATTCCCATGCGACCGAGCCCGGCCTCCACCGCGATCGGCTTGTGCTGGACCATCATGACCCGTGGCAGATCCATCTCCATCGGAAAGGCGGCCACCGAATTGCAGGCCGGGATGCCGTGCTCTTCGAGCGCGCGGACGATCGCGCGCGCAGTTTCGTTCGCATGATCATAGGTGCCGTGGAATTCCTCGTTGGCGACCGAACGGGCTGGGGAACGGACCGGCTCACGGTTCATGCTGCAAGCGATCGCGAGCAAGGACCGCGTGCGGCCGTAGACCTTCCGGATGACTTTTACCTGAGGTGCGATCGCGGCGCGATTGATCTCGATGATGCCTGCATCATCAGCGCCGCAGTCGCGCGCGATCTGCTTGATCAGACTCGCAGAAACGGGGATGTCGGCAACTTGCTGACGGCTGCGGGAGCGGACGCTCTTCACCGTGGGGTGATCTTCAAGGCTCAAGGCGATCCCCTATCTCGATAGAATGGCTCGTCATCGCTTCCCTCCGTGCCTTGTGTGAGGGTTATAACGAGAAATGGCCACTTCACCAACAGCAATTCAAAAAACGAACTGACAGATAGTTGCTGGACCCGCGTCGTTCGCTTGGTCGATCGCTTGTAAGTATGAGAAAAATAAGGGAATTTCAGGTATAATTCGACTGCCTTTGTTGGATGTAGAAAATCTAGATGGGGGCAGGAATAGTTGGGTGCTTGTCGGGTCTAAAAAAGGAACTATATATTTGCTCCCGCGTCGCCTTGGGTGTCTACATCCATGTGCAAACAAAAAAGCGCCATTCGGCAGTGGGGCTGACCGGGAAAAGCCAAGCCCCTGACTTGCCGCGCATGCAATAGCCTTCCGCTCCTTCAATCCGAGATCCAGGTGCCCTCGAACGAAGTTGCTCGACCCCGTTCGGTGATGCGTGCGTGTCCATGTAGATCGAGCTACGCGGAGCCTGTCCGACGACGGTGGTCCAGTGCAGCGCGATGCGGCGTTCCTGGCAGCGGCGACCTATGGCTGCTCGATCAGCGAGGGCGCGCTGCAGATCCATGATCCTCGAGACCGCGCGGAAGCGCGACAGGGGCGAGGACGTCGCGCTCGAAGCGTCGATGTGCAAGTATTTCGCGACCGAGATGTGCGGCCGCGTGGCCGATCGTTGCGTGCAGATGTTCGGCGGTGCCGGCTACATCGCCGATCACTCCTCGATCGAGCGCTGGTGCAGAGACGTGCGGCTGTTCCGCCTCTACGAGGGGACCAGCCAGATTCACCAGCTCAACATCGCGCGCCTCATACTGCGGGATGCGGTGTGAGCCGCCTACTGACGCAAGGACGGCGAAGACTCCCCAGAAGCGCCCCTCCCTCAAGAAGGGGGAGATTGAAGGGTAAGGCCGGAATAGCGCCGGAGGGGGCACCTAGTGTCCCCTGTACCTGAAGCGAATAGAGCGCCGTGAGATAGTCAGCGAAAAACGACACGCCAACCTCGGGCCCGATGCCATCCGGTCTCACCAAAAAAGGTCTCCAACGGGCACGCAAATTTACTCCGCGAGACCGCCCGATCGCGCCATTCCGATCACCGGCACACCGGATTCGAAGTCTCTAACGTCGGCTGCTAGTCCAGGATCTTCAGTCCTTCTGCGCTACTCCGGCTTGATGTTGCCGGCGGTCACGATGTGACGCCATTTCTCGATCGATGCATCGATATGAGCAACATATTCCTGTGTCGTGGAGCCGACGGATTGGTAACCGATTTCATCGAACCGCCGGCGCAGATCGTCAGATTGGAGCGCGCCCTGCGCGGCGGCGGCGAGTTGGGAGAGGATCGCCGGCGGCAGATTGGCGGGCCCCACGATTCCAAAGTCCGGCGCGGCATCTACCTTTGGCAGACCGGCCTCTGCCATGCTGGGCACGTCAGGTAGGTGCGCGCTACGTCCCGTCGTAATTCCCAGCGCCTTCAGCTTGTTGCCGCGAACATGCTCGAGAACGGCGGGGATGGTGCTGAACGTAAAATCGACCTTGCCGCCGAGCAGGTCGACGATCGATGGCCCGCCGCCGCGATAAGGCACCGCGACAACGTCGATGCCGGCCTCCTGCCGGAACTGTTCGCAGCCGAGGTGGACCGCCGTACCGAGGCCGGCGGTCGCCATGCTGAGCGCGCCGGGCTTGGATTTGGCGAGCGTGATCAGTTCCTTGACGTTGTTGACGGGAAGAGCTTCCGGGACGACCAGCACCAGCGAGGTCCGCGCCAGCAGCGACACTGGCGTGAAATCCTTTTTGGTATCATACGGCAATTTGGCGCCGAACAGGCTGGGATTGATGGTGAACGCGCTGTCGACAACGCCGATAGTGTAGCCGTCGGGCGCGGCCGTGGCGATCGCCTGGGTGCCGATCATGCTTGCCCCGCCACCGCGGTTATCGACGAACAGAGACTGGCCGAGCTGCTCCGCCATGGCGGCGGCGACGAGACGAGCCACGATATCAGACGCGCCGCCGGCCGCATAGGGAACGACAACGCGGACGGGACGCTGCGGATAGGCTTGCTGCTGCGCGTGCGCGCCAGAGAGCGACATTGACGCGGCGGACGTCAGTCCGATCAGCAGCGAACGCCGGTTGATGCTTTCCATGAATTTCCCTCCCTGTTTTTGGGACCGTCAGAGCCGGTATCGTTCGATCAATGCCATGTTCGGATCGCCTCCGAGCCCCGGGGTATCGGGCACGGCGAGGAAGCCTGCTTCGATCGGAACGAAGGCGCCGCAGGGGTCGAAGGCTAGGTCGCAGTAAAATCGCTCCAGGGCGCTCACCTTCGCCTTGGCCGCCAGCACGTGAATGGTGGCGAGATAGCCCGGTCCGAAATAAGGCGAGTGGGGCACGCAGGTTGCTCCGGCCACTTCCGATTCGGTGCAGATTTGCCAAAGCGCGGTCAGACCGCCGATCTTGATCGCGCTGGGCTGGACATAATCGACGCACGCCGCGGCGAGCATCTTCTTGAAATCCAGTGCATTGCCGGCATTCTCTCCGATGGCGGTCGGAACGCGCGTCGATTGCCTGAGAGCCGCAAGCGAGGCGAAATCCTCCGGCGGCCAGATCGGTTCTTCGACCCATCGCAGATCAAATGGCGCCATTTCCGTAACGGCGGCGGTCGCCTCCGCCGGCAGCCAGGCGCAATTGGTATCCACCATCAACGGCACGTTCGGACCCGCCGCGACGCGGGCAGCGGCGACGGCTTTCGCCGTGCGCTCGTGCAGCTTGATCTGGCGAAAGCCCTCGCCGAGCGCACGATCCACAACGCGGCTGATCTCATCGGTATTGCCGTTGTATTGCAGCAGCGATGCGTAGACCTCGATGCGGTCGCGCCGCCGCCCGCCCAGCAGGGTTGAGACCGGCACCCCCGCGATCTTGCCCCTGATGTCCCACAGCGCGATGTCGAGGCCGCTGATAGCGTGGATCGTGGCACCCGCACGGCCGAGATTGTGCAATGTCCGTTCAATCCGCGCCGGCAGTCCAACGTCGTTGACGCTTTGCCCGATCGCCAGCGGTGCAATCCATTGCTCGATGGCCGCAGCGACGGCGGACGAAAAGCTGCCATAAGCTTCGCCCCATCCTACCGTCTCCTGATCGGTCGTTACTCTCACCAGGACGGTATCGAGGCTGGTGCGCGGCCGGCCGGCGAACATCGGCGGTGCGGCCCAATGGTCGAACGGAATCCCAAGTGGAAATGCCGTAATCGTGGCAATTCGCGGTGAGTTCATCGATGGGTTCCTTGGACGAAGCTGGCTTAGTTGAACGGTGTGGCTCCGAGACCGACCGCCGCTCCCATTGTGGCCTCGGGATACATGTGTTCAAAATGCCAAAAGCTGTACCAATCATGTTCTGGGGTTATGATGTTAAGTGTGCGCGAACTCGAGGTGTTTCGGCGCGTCATGGAATTGGGCACCATCACTGCCGCTGCCGAAATGCTTCATATTTCGCAGCCGGCCGTCAGCCGAACACTTCAGCAGGCCGAGCGGCGGCTGGGATTTGCGCTATTTCTGCGGCGAAAGAAGCGGCTGTTGGCGACACCCGAAGCGCAATCGCTGTTTCCCGAAACCGTCAACGCGTTCGCAGCCTTCGACGTCGTCCAGAAGCGCGCCGTCGACCTGCGGTCGGGGCGAGCGGGCGTGCTCAACATCGCGGCGATTTCAGCTTTCGCAAATGCATTGCTGCCGGACACGGTGGCACAATTCCGCCGCTCACGCCCTGATGTCACAATCACGCTCCAGTCGATGAGTGCGCACCAAGTCACCGCCCATGTCGCCAACCACCAGGCGGACCTCGGATTAGTCATCGACTCCATTGCTGCGCCCGGTGTGTCGGTGAGCGATCTCTGGGCGACCGAGTTCGGATGCGCCATGCCGCACACGCATCCATTGGCATCGAAGGATCACGTCGTGCCCGCGGATATCGAGCACGAACCGCTGATATGTCTGAGCCGGCATCTTCCCCTGGGAATCCAAGCCGTCCGCATCTTTGCCGACGCCGACGTTCCGCTGAAGGTTGCAATCGAGGTGTCGCAATCCACCGTTGCTTGCGCGTTGGTACGTGCCGGCGCAGGGCTCGCGCTGTTGGACGGGTTGGCGATGATGGGAACGCCTTCAACGGATCTGGTGATGCGGCCGTTTCATCCTTCGATCAAGATCGCTGGGAAGCTCGTACGGTCTCGTCATTTGTTGCCGTCTCGTCTGGCGCACGAATTCATCGAAACCCTGAATGACGTGATAGCGACCCAAGACAGCGCCTTCCGCCGGCCAACGGCAACTCTCGTCACCATGCCATCGTCCCACAGTGAGAGAAATTCATAGGCAGCGGCGGCGGCGATCGATCAGCACCTGATCACGATCCATCATCGATTTTCCTGTTTACTTTCAATTTCAAGTATTCACGCCCCGGTAAATACTTGCCACGTTAGGTAGTACGATTCCGCCGCATCCCGCAGCCCGAATCCCGGCACGTCCGAGCGACGGGACCGACCGGCATTGCCAACTGCGGAAAAGAAAAGCAAAACGCGGCCAATCTCTAGCCCTGGTACAGATTTCGCCCGCGCGGTACAGAAAATCTGTACCGGTGGCGGCAAACGGTTTCCGCCCCAAATAAAAGCGTGACGGATCAGGGTCTTACGACTTTAGGAATACCTTGATTGAACGAGCTAAGTACGCGTAATTACTGGTGTTTTTCCGTGGCGCCCATGATGGATTGGAGCGAGAGCTCAGGTTTTTCAATCGCTTAGAAGGCGGCTTGTGCACGGTGTGTGCACTGGAAGATCAAGAAAATTTCAGCATGGCAGACCTGATGAGTCTGGACCGTAGCTTAGTCCTTCCGGATCAACCGCCATCGACCCGGTGTGGTACCCACCGCCGCCGAGAATACTCTCGTGAAGTGACTTTGGTCGGAGAAGCCGCATTTGATCGCAATTTCCGTGAGTGACGATGTTGAGTTTATCAGCAGAGCTTTGCTTTGCTCGATCCGTTGATTCATCAGCCAGCGATGCGGCGGTGTACCAGTGCTTACTCTGAAAGCGCGACTGAAGTGGGCGGTTGACACGCCACATTCGCTGGCAATCCGTGCCAACGCGATTTCGCCATTGAGATTCTCGCGCATTAATGACTTTGCCGTCCGAAGTTGCCATGGCGCCAATCCGCTGCGGTAGGAGCGATTGCGGGGTTGGCTGACGGCGTATTTCCTAAGGAAATGAATATTTAGCGCCATGGCGACATGACCTACGAACAGCTCGTTGGCCTCATGTGGTCTTTCGAGCATCGGCAGAAGACAACCGCCCAGATGAGCCAGGATGGGATCGAGGGAGTTCGTACCTCCGACGACGTCATATTCAACGCGACCAACGTCAAGCTCGTTTGCCAGCTCGCTTAGTGCGTTATGAGGCAGGTGCAGATAAAGAAAATCGAACGGGTCGTAGAAGTGAACGATCGTTTCGCATCGCAGATCGTAGATGCTCGTCTCGTCCTTTAAGGCGCCCTTCGGCACGTGACGCCCATCGAGCCATGTGTCGGCCCTCTGAGTCTGCAGCCGAAGGCAAAGCGCAAAAGCCTCGTCGGGCGGTGACGGCAACGTCGGATCTCCGACCGGTCCGGAGTAAGCCAATCGCACTGCGGCGAACGTTCCTTTCTGTAGCGACTTGACGAGGCCCGAGCTCGGCTCCCGGATCATTGGAAATAGCTTCACAAGCCGATCGCCGAAAAGATGGTCATTGGTCATGTTTCGCTCCCAATGAGCGGTCGAATCCGATCGGTTCGATTTGCACTCGGGTTTGATGCCTTGCCTGATTTCCTTGGCTCGTTTTGATCAATTGTGGCTCGGGACGTTCAAGCGCCACGGTTTGCCTGACCCTAGATTTTAGCGACGCTTCAACTTTCACGTCGGTTACTCGGAGCATTTGATGCATTTCACGACGATAAAACCACAGGTCATGTCGGGGTCGGCGCAGGCCAATCTGGCGCTACTGGAAGATCTCGTCCGCGCTGCCCGCTCTCGGTTCGCCGCGCTCGTGGAAAGACTCTCTGAATTACAAGCCAGCCCGTCACCCAAGACGTCGAGCGAGCGGCATTCCCACGAAGACGGCGCTGGCAGCCGTGTATGCGGTCTAGGAGGCGCGACCGGGGATCTAATTGCGATCGCCACAGTGATGGATCGCATGGCCGGGGAGCTCTTGTTCGAATCGAAGCAATTGTGGGCATCGGTCGGATTTGTCTCCGGTAATGTCCACAAGATCACTTTTGGCCGATGGCGATTGCTCGGTAGCCGGAAGCGGAACGATTTGTTCGCCGTCGTGGCCGACGAGAGGCTCAGGCGGATGCCGCGCCTGGTGATCTCACTGCTGGAGGTTGCCACCATACTGGAAGAGGCGATCGTAGACCTGCACCCAGAAGGGGGAGCTTGCCCGTAGCGGCATCTCCAACGATCGCTGTGACGTTGCACCGGGCTTGCATGCGCGTTCGACCGAACGCGCATGCCCAGAATGTTGCGGGAGCGCTGCCAATATGGCGGTAGACCCGCAACTGCGGACGTCATTCGCCCGCTCCGACAATGACGGAGACTGGCCTTTGCTCTTTCGAGAGGGCTCGGTAGATCAATCCGCCAACGCTGGCACCGATGAGCCATCCCCAGTCGCCGACATTGAAGATCAGTCCATAGGCACCGAACAGGGACAATCCGATGGACAGCGTGCCGGATAGGGCGAGCGCGATCAGCGCCCTGTGATTCCAGCCCCCTTCGTAGTTGAACGCCCCGCTCGGCGACATCGTGTAGAGGTCCTCGACCGTCACGATCTGCTTTTTCACGAGATAGTAGTCGGCGATCATGATGCCGAACATCGGTCCGAGCGTTGAGCCGAAGACGCTGACGAACAGCGTGATGGCCGAGGGGCTCGCGACGAACAGCCAGGGGCAGACCAGTACCGACAGAATTGACGTGATAAGGCCGCCCATCCTGAAATTGATACGCTCGGGATTGAGGTTGGAGATATCGTAGGCCGGCGATACGAAGTTGGCGACGATGTTAATGCCCATGGTTGCGACGATGAACGTAATCGAGCCGACGACGACCACAATCGGATTGCCGATTTTCTCGACGATCAGGACCGGATCCATGATCGCTTCTCCGAAAACCTTCAGCGTACCAGCTGTCACGATCACCGTGATGATCGAAAACACCAGGAAATTGACCGGCAGGCCGAGCAGATTTCCCTTCCTCATGGTGTCCTCGTCCTTCGCGAAGCGGGCGAAGTCACCGAAGTTGAGCAGGAGAGCCGAGAAATAGGCGACGATCAGCATCGCGGCATTCGCCATCACTCCAACCGTTGCCGCGTTCGAAGCCGCGGGAGGACTGAGCTGAAGTGACAGGCTCGAAAGACCGCTCTGCCACAGCATCCAGATCGCAAGGGCAAACATGATGACGTAAACCACCGGCCCGCAGAAATCGATGAAGCTGCGGATGCGCTCCATTCCGCTCAGGAAGATGATGAGTTGGAACAGCCACATGAAGAGAAAGCTGAACCAGGCGAGGGTAGACAGGCCAACGATGCTGTTATGTGTCAGATCGGCGGCGGAGGGAAACATGGTGACGACGAGGATCTGAACCGCCTTCGAGGCGAAGTAGGTCTGCACCCCGTACCAGACGATGCCGACGATGCCCCGCACCGTGGCGGCAAGATTGGCTCCCATCACCCCGAACGACACGCGCGCCATGACCGGGAAGGGTATGCCGTAGCGTTGGGATGGGCGGCCGATGAGGTTCATCAGGAAATAGACCGCTGTGATGCCCACCGTCATCGAGACGAGGACCTGCCATCCGGTCAAGCCGAGAAAAAACAGGCTTGCGGCGAACGTATAGCCGCCGACTGAGTGGACGTCCGACATCCACATCGCAAACAGGCTGAATACACCCCAGGTTCGTCCCTCGGGCGCGGTCGGAGCAAGGTCGTGGTTATAGAGCTTCGGATGGGCGCCGGTAATGATCAGCGTGGGAACGCCGCCGCTCTTGGATGACATGTCCTCTACCTCGAATGTTGCTGGCGCAGGAACAACCGCGCGCGTTGGAAACCGCGGCCCCTGCCGTTGATGTCCCGCACCGCGCGAGACGATCGGATCGAAGCAAGCGACATGCCATTGTTATAACGATCGATAAAATAATTTTACGATCGATAAAATACTTTTACAAACACGAATTTGCGATTTGACGCGAGGCGATGTTGGTGCGAGAGTTTGTGGCACAATTAGGGGTTGATAACAGAATCGGCGGCCATCATTCCCGCGCCAGCTGTGAAAGCAGGCTGGGTCCGATGAAAGCCTTTTCGCGCCCAAAAGCGCGACCAAACAAGGGGCTAGGTGCCGCGCCTGGTATTCTACCGCTTTGCGGGGCGCGCCCGGTGCTCTGATCTGTCGTAATCCTGAAGGCCAAGTCCGCCGAGAACGAGCTGGACGATCGTCGCCTTGGCCGCGGCGTAGTCAGCCTCTTCGAGCTGTCTCTTGCCCTTCATGATGATCATCTGGCTGGAATAATCGGCATAGGCCTGCGTCATCGCCCAGATGCAGAAGAAAAGATCGACAGCGCTGATCGGCCGAATTGCACCGCTCGCGGCCCATTGGTCGAGTGTCTTGACCTTGTCGAGCAGCAACGGGGTCGAGACTTTTTCAATAAAGCTGCTGATGAATTGCGCGCCGCTGATGATTTCGTTGGCATAGATGCGCGACAGATGCGGGTGATCTCGCGAGAAATCGATCTTCTTGTTGATGTAGCGGACGAGGATGGTCTCGACGTCGGCCGTCATGTCGAGACTGTCCATGTCTCGTGCCCACATGTTCATCGCGCGTTCGAGCACCGCGCGATACAGATCTTCCTTGTCCTCGAAGTAGTAATAGATGTGCGGTTTTGCAATCGAGGCCTTTTTGGCGATCAGCGCCGTCGTCGCTCCCCGGAAGCCGAAATGCCCAAAAACGAACTCCGCCGCGTCGAGGATTTTTCCTTCGATGTCGGGACCCGGCGCGGCCTTGCGGCCGCCTTTTGGCGCGCGGCGGATGCGAAAAAGTTTCAGCTTGTCGGCCGACGTGGCTGCCATAGAGCCTCAATGGGAAGCTTTGCCTTCGCGCGAAGGCTGAGCGGGATGGTTCGCCGGATTGATCTCGGCGATTCCCGCTGGAAATTGCCCTGCCTGTCCAGCTTTATCAAGCAATTTGGACGAGCAGGGGCTCCTCAATGCGTTAGGAGGCGCCGTGTGCATGACCTGCGCACAGGAAGGTCAGGAAAAATCTGTCGACAGCAAACCCGAAGATGGACGAACTACAATCAGAAGCGTCCGCGTCACGCTCGTTGATCTCCAGTGCATGCGATTATCGCGGACCTATGCGGACCATAGGCCGCAACTTGGACGTCCTCTAACATATTGATGTTGAGCAGATAATCATCATCCCTGTAAGACATCCCCGTCCGCGCGCCGGTTGTGTGGACGCCGTATGCCTCGGGTTCGCAATGTCCGACGTAGTGATTGCTCCGATCCCAGCGCTCATCGAGGCGTATTACGGAGAGCTGCGTTCTTACGCCTCCCGCAAGCTCCGCAATCCGGTTGTTGCCGAAGATGTGGTGCAGGAAGCCTGGTTGCGGTTTGCCAGTTTGGGCGACGATAGGATCGGCAACCCGCGGGCCTACCTCTATCGCCTCGTGCGCAATCTCGTCATCGACCAACAGCGCCGCGAACGGACAAGGCTCGGCGCGTCCGCCCAGCCTTCCGATCATATCGATGTCGTCGACGAGACGGCCGACACGGAGCGGCAGCTGATGGCGCGACAGCGGCTGGCGCTATTGACCAAGGCAGTGTCCGAGCTGCCGCCGCGGTGCCGCGATTGCTTCGTGCTGCGGCGATTCGACGACCTGGATCCTGACGAGATCGCCAAGCGTATGAATATCAGCCGGAATATGGTTGAAAAACACCTTCGTCAGGCGCTCGTGCACTGTGCCAAGCGCCTGCGCGAAAGCGAATGTTTTTTTCTCGCAGTCGATCTCTTCTTGGTGAGCTCAAGCAGAACGATGCGTTGTGGAGCGGCTTCCGGATCTAGCCGGATGCGAACAGTGACGGCATCTCCAATCCCAACTCGCCAGGACGCTCGATCAGTTTGGGATAACACCATTGATCTCAATCCGGCGTCGGCCGTCTCGACGGCTGGGCCTTGGGAACCGGGAGGTCGGCGACTTCGCAGGCACCTGCCGCTCCGTCGGCGGCAGAGTTGCACTGGTCGGCGGCGTCAACGGCGTCCACCGCTGCAACGGCGTGACGACCGTCCTGCAAGGCCCGAAGGCGGGACTGGAGCTTCGCAAAGGCTGAGCAGGATGGTCCGCCGGATCGAGGCGGGATCAATTTAGGCCGAGATCGCTTTGGTCGAGCCCACTTCATTGCGCAGCAGAAACTTCTGGATCTTGCCCGTGGACGTCTTCGGAATCGGTCCGAACACGATCGCCTTGGGCGTCTTGAAGCCCGACATGTGGCTGCGGCAGAACGCGATGATGTCGGCTTCGCTGGCGCTGGCGCCGTCCTTCAGCTCGACGAAGGCGCAGGGCACTTCGCCCCATTTCGAATCGGGCTTTGCGACCACGGCGGCGAACAGCACGGCCGGGTGCTTGTAGAGGATGTCCTCGACCTCGACGGAGGAGATGTTCTCGCCCCCGGAAATGATGATGTCCTTGGATCGATCCTTGATGATGACGTAGCCGTGCTCGTCGAGCACGCCGAGATCGCCGGTGTGAAACCAGCCGCCTTCGAACGCTTCCTTGGTGGCCTTCTCGTTCTTGAGGTAGCCCTTCATCACGATGTTGCCGCGGAACATGACCTCGCCGATGGTTTTGCCGTCGCGCGGGACCTCCTGCATGGTCTGCGGATTGATGACGGTGACGCCCTCCTCGAGCGGGTAGGGCACGCCCTGCCGGCGCTTCATGCGCGCCCGTTCGGGAGCGGGAAGCTCGTCCCAGCCGGGCTGCTCGGCACAGACCGAAGCGGGGCCATAGACCTCGGTCAGGCCGTAGACATGCGTCAGCTTGATGCCGATGCTTTCGGCGCCTTCGAGCACCGCG
>NZ_JALBHA010000059.1:0-21486 GCF_023006445.1 Bradyrhizobium sp. SHOUNA76 | reverse complement strand
GGCCCGCCGCCGCCCGGAAAACCTTGGAAGCGCGGCTTGCCGTCGGCGTCGATCTCGCCGCGGTCGAACTGCTTGCGCTTGTCCTCGTCGCCGATGATCTCGTTCGCCGAGTTGATCTCGGAGAAGCGCTCGGCGGCTTTCGGGTCGTCCTTGTTGCTGTCGGGATGGTGCTTCTTGGCAAGCTTGCGATAGGCGCTCTTGATCGCGGCAGCGCTGGCGCTCCGCGGCACCCCCAAGACCTCATAGGGGTCGCGCATCCGTCACGTCTCCTTCAAGAAATCGAATTGTTCAAAGGGCTCCCCGCCCCACCTGCGAACCATGTGGGGAGAGAGTGGCATTTTTGCAACTAGGGGCGTGCGCCGATTCCTAGCTCCGCCACGGCTTTAGCGTATGAATCTCCCAACGGCCACGGGTGCTTTGGCAGCCGGCGCCCTGGAGCCAGCTTTCGGTCGCCCCGTTGACGTAGCTCGCCAGGAAATCGCGGCATTTGCGGCCGTCCTCGGCGGCATAGGACTGCGCGATCGGCGTCACCGAGCCGCGCGCCCCGGTCTCCGGATTCTCCCAATGCTGGCTGGAATCCTTGTCGCCCTTGCTGAGGACGTCGGAGGCGGCGTTGCGGGCGAAGGCGAGATCGGTCTCGGTCGGCGGGGCGTCCTTCGCCGGTCGCGCGATCGAGCCGGTGAGGTCGTTGTCGTCGGCCTTGGCGTAGGCATTCTTGTCGTTGCGGGAAAAGCTGCATCCCCCGGTCCCGAGCGCGACGAGCATGATCGTCATGACAAAGCCGGACGGCCGGATCGCCGATAGGCCAACGCGTCCCCATGCCCTATATAGGGCGGTAGCGGACAACAACGCGTTTTGGGCCGCGGGACGCAACTCGGACTCCAGACATGACCGACACGACCTCGATGAAACACCAGACACCCTTAACATCCGGTGATTTCACCGCCGCCGACGAGCCTTTTGCGCTGTTCGAGACCTGGCTGAACGAGGCGATCAAGAGCGAGCCGAACGATCCGAACGCCATGGCGCTCGCAACCGTCGACCCCGACGGGCTGCCTGATGTGCGCATGGTGCTGATGAAAGGCTTCGATACCGAGGGTTTTGTCTTCTACAGCCACATCGCGAGCCAAAAGGGACGCGAACTCGCCGCAAACCCTAAGGCAGCGTTACTTTTTCACTGGAAGTCGCTGCGCCGTCAGGTCCGCATCCGCGGCAACGTGACGCCGGTGACGGAGGCCGAGGCCGACGCCTATTTCGCCACCCGGCCCAAGCAGGCGCAGATCGGCGCCTGGGCGAGCAAGCAGTCGCAGGAGCTGGAAAGCCGCTTCGCCTTCGAGCAGGCCATCGCCAAGGTCGCGGCCAGATACGTCATCGGCGAGGTGCCGCGGCCCCCGGGCTGGAGCGGCTGGCGCATCACGCCTTCGCGTATCGAGTTCTGGCACGACCGCCCGTTCCGCTTGCACGACCGCATCGAATTTCGCCGTGACGCGGCCGGCCAACCGTGGTCCAAGACGCGGATGTATCCTTGAGCTTTGGGCCGACCTGAAAGATGTCCATGCCGCATTCGTCCAATGCGCCGCGCCGCACGCTGCTCCTGACCGGAGCAAGCCGCGGTATCGGCCACGCCACCGTGATCCGCTTCTCCTCGGCGGGGTGGCGCGTCATCACCTGCTCGCGACATCCGTTCCCGGAGGATTGTCCGTGGGATGCCGGCCCTGAGGACCACATCCAGGTCGATCTCAGCAATCCCGCGGACACGACACGCGCTATCTCCGACATCCGCGAACGCCTCGAAGGCGGCATGCTGCATGCGCTGGTCAACAACGCCGCGATCTCGCCGAAGGGCCCCGGCGGCTCGCGCCTCGGCTCGATCGACACCGATCTCGACACCTGGACGCACGTGTTTCACGTCAACTTCTTCGCGCCGATCATGATGGCGCGCGGGCTGATCGAGGAATTGAAGGCGGCCAAGGGCTCGGTCGTGAACGTCACCTCGATCGCGGGCTCGCGCGTGCACCCCTTCGCGGGCGCCGCCTATGCGACGTCGAAGGCCGCGCTCGCCTCGCTGACGCGCGAGATGGCGTCCGATTTCGGACGCGTCGGCGTCCGCGTCAACGCGATCGCACCGGGCGAGATCGACACCTCGATCCTGTCGCCGGGCACCGACAAGATTGTCGACCAGCAGATCCCGCTGCACCGCCTCGGCACGCCCGACGAGGTCGCCAAGATCATCTACGTGCTGTGCACGGACACCAGCTCCTACGTCAACGGCGCCGAGATCCACATCAACGGCGGCCAGCACGTGTAGGCCATTCGCGTCATTGCGCGGCCGGGATGGAGCAAAGGCGTCTCTCTCGTGTCCCGGACGCGGCCTCGCATCGCCGGGATAACGCTGCGCTGCGTCCGGGGCACGAGAGCGCAGTGTGGCGCTCTCTCCACGTCGTCATTGCGATGCTCCAGTGCACATCCCAGCGGCAGTGCCGTAGGGTGGGCAAAGGCGCACAGCGCCGTGCCCACGATCTCCCTCCATGAGCAACAAGGCGTGGGCACGCTGCGCTTTGCCCACCCTACGAGATCGAAATGTTGCAGGCAGCTCACTTGCAGGCACGCCTTTTTGTCCTCGCGGCTGATTTCGCCCGAGCTTTGCTTCATCTCTCCCCCTCTTAATCCAAGAGGGCGCAGGGAAGGCCGGGTGCTCAGCTCGCACCCGCGGTCTGCTGCGCTATAGGCACACGCAGGAGAACCGCACAGCAGCATACAGGTGTGGCCGATTACTCGACCTTCCCTGCGCAGTGGTCGGACGGCTTATGCCGTGCTCTCCCGGGAGCCGAACTTTCCTTCTGGCCTCCCTCGCCCCGCGAATTGATGATGCAGTCTGCCCGGTTGGGCTCGCTCGCACCTCCGAAGGACTTGACCGTAGCAACGACGGCCGGGACCACACGGTTTTGCCGTACGCACGGCTCGCCATTTCGCCGCAGTTTTCCCAGCCCTGTCGACAAAGCCGGAAACTTACAGACGAGACGAAGCCTAGCAGCGCCGCTCGTCCGCACGCGGGTTACGAGCTCACAGGGACTACCCGCCCTGCCCGCACCTCTCGTGCCGACGCTGCCGCGTCCACCGCAAGCCCGGCTCACGACAGTGACGACACATCGTCGCCCCTCTTGGATGAGCCGGGATAAGCGACACATACGCCGAAACCGAATTTCGGTAAAGTGGAATATTTTCGCGTGCGTGGATTGACAGAGCGCGACACAGGCTCTGTTTTGACCGGATTGGGGTTCAATCGCTCTCTAGCACAGCCGCCAATCGGACGTCACAGTGATTGTCCTGAAAAGAAAGGAAGCAAGGCGATCCAGACAACGCCGCCGCAAGACCTGGATCGCCCTCGCCTTCCGTTCCTCAATCGATTCGAATCCGACGTGACCGGTCGCGCGGCCGCGGAGCGGCCGTGCTGAATGCAGTCGAGCAGTCGTCGTCGTTCTCACCGTCGAGCAGCGGAGCACCACAGTGCCGGCACATGCGTGCCGACATCGACGACGCCTTGCCGCTCGCCAGGACGTGACGATAGTTCGCCAGGTCGATGACGTTGCGGGGCGACGTTATGTGTTTTTCAACCATGGTTATTCCTCGCGGCTACGCACTGCTTATCGCAGACAAGTTTCGCGCAAACGTTCAGCCCACCGCTCAAATTTTACCGGAGGAATTGGGGCACGGCGAACACATCACGGCGCGGCCTCAATCCCGATCTATTCTGCGACACCAAGTGTGATGTCTCTGCGAACGGTGTAAGGTCTCGGTAGTATTACAGCCACTTCTTCCACTTGAAGATCCAGTACGGGACGATCGCGGCGATCAGCATCATCACCAGCGCCATCGGATAGCCGTGCACCCATTCGAGTTCCGGCATCACCTTGAAGTTCATGCCGTAGATCGAGGCGATCAGGGTCGGCGGCATCAGGACAACGGCCATGACCGAGAACAGCTTGATGATGTTGTTCTGCTCGAGATTGACGACGCCGAGCATGGCATCGAGCACGAAGGTGATCTTGCTGGAGAGATAGGAGGCGTGGTCGGTCAATGAGGCGACGTCGCGCTGCATGGTCTTGAGCTGCTCGCGCATGTCCTTCGACCATTTGATGCCCTCGACCACCGCCGAGAGGAAGGTGACGACGCGGCCGATCGACACCAGGCTCTCGCGAACCTTCGAGGTCAGATCGCCCTTGCGGCCGATCGAGATCAGGATTTGGGAATATCGCTTGGCCTGCCCGTGGCGCTCGCTCTCGGGCTCGAAGATGTCGTGGCTGACCTGGTCGATCTCGGCGCCGCATCGCTCCAGGATGTCGGCACAGCGGTCGATCACGGCGTCCAGCAGTTCCATCAGCACCATCTCGCCCGTGATCGCGGGCGTGCAGGAGCGGGCGAGCTTGGCCTCGACCAGGGCGAAAGGCTTGGGCAGATCGTAGCGCACCGTCACGAGGCGGTGGTCGCCGAGGATGAAGGTCACCGCCGTGGTCCGGGGCATGTCGGTATCGGAGTGGCACATCAGGGTCGCGGTCATGTAGCGCGCGCCATTCTCCATATAGAGGCGGCTGGAGATCTCGATCTCCTGCATGTCTTCCCGGGTCGGGATGGCGATGCCCGCGAGCCGCTCCACCGCCTTGTCCTCTGCTGCGCTCGGATTGACGAGATCGATCCAGACCGCGCTCTCCGGGAGCACCGTGAGGTCCTCGACGACGGCCTTCTTGAGGGTGGACTCGGAGGGAACAAACACCGAAAACATGCACAACTCCAGCGAACCTGCGTCAGAATGACAGCCCTTAGCGCGATTCTGACAAGTTCACGATGACAACCGCATTAACGAAGCGTTGGCATTTGTGGCGGGGTCGTGTCTCAACTGTGGCATGGAATCGACAGTCCGCGGCTGACGGCCCCAAAACTCCCACACACCCGCAAATTTTGCGGCAAAAAAGCCACAGGTTGGGTCTCGCAGCGCGGGATAAGGCCTTCAGTGCTGGAATTGTGGCAGATTTCAACGATAATGGGATTAACGGAGTCGAGGAACTTGGGCGGTAAGCTCAGGCCTTCCGCACGGTATTGCTTTGATTGGAACCAAATCATGTCGTCGCTGAAAATTAAGTTGGTAATCCTGGCCGCCGGCCTGATGCTGTCGGGCTGCATGCAGGCCACGCATTACGAGGCGACCGACACCAAGGCCTTCAAGCCGAAGGACAAGGACCTGCTCGCCAAGGTCAGGTACGAGAATACTCCGGTCGCAGAGCCGTTCCGCCGCGCCATCGTCCAGTACCATCGCAAGGAATCGCCGGGCTCGATCGTGGTCGATTCCGACAACCATTACCTCTATTACGTGCTGGAGGGTGGCAAGGCGATCCGCTACGGCATCACCGTCGGCGAAGAGGCCATGGCCTGGTCCGGCATCGCCAAGGTCGGCAGCAAGACCGAGTGGCCGGCCTGGCACCCCACCCCCGGCGAAATTTCGCGCCTGGGCGTGCCGACCTATGTGGCACCCGGCCCGGACAATCCGATGGGTTCTCGCGCGATTTACCTCTATTCCGGCGGCAAAGACACGTTGTTCCGCATCCACGGCACCAACCAGCCGGAATATATCGGCGCCTCGATCTCGTCGGGCTGCATCCGCCTGACCAACGAGGACGCGATCGATCTCTATGATCGCGTCAAGGTCGGCACCCTCGTCGTGGTGCTGGAGCCGAAGCATGGCGACTCGCCCTACAATTCGCGGCTTGCGCTCGGCGGCAGCCAAACCGGCCAGGCTGGCAGCTACTGATCGCCTCCAAGATCCCCGAGATCCAAAAGCGCCGGTTTCACCGGCGCTTTTTTGTTGCCGGCTTGTGCGGCTGGGACTTGCCGCCATCGGCCGCCGGCTTTTCCGCAGTTGCTGGAGCCTTCTCCGCCGCCTCGTCGTCAGTTCCGCCCTTTGCCTCGGGCTTGGCCGCGACCTCGCGCGACGGCGCCTCCTCGGGGCGTTCCGCCGGCAGCAGCGGAGCGACCTGTGGCAGCGGATCCCAGACGTTCCACTGGCAGATCCGGTAGTCGTTGCGGCGCTGCGCCAAGTCGAGATGGATATGGTCCTCGTGGTACCAGTCCGAACCCGGGCCGAGCACGGTGGAAAACCGCGCGCAGACCGAGTGCAGCACGCGCTCACGCACCTCGCGCGACATGGTGCGGTCGGTAAGGCCGATCGATTGCCCGTTGGCCAGCTTGATGGCGCGGACGTCGATTGCATTGGCCTTGCCGTGCTCCGACAGCATCGCGCCGACGACGCGGTTGCGGCCGCGGCACTCGAACGAATCGAAATTATCGAGTTCGCCAATGGTCGAGCCGAGGCTGGTGGCCAGCGGCACCATGTCCTTGCGCAGCCAATCGGCGATCGCGGACGCCATGGTGCAGCGGAGAATCGCCGCCGGCTTGACCGTCACCTTACGCTTGTCCGGCAGCACGACGGCTTCCAGCCGCACCAGATCCTCGCCGCCACAGGCGCCGGGGCCGCGGATATCCGGAATTGAGGGCGCGATCGCGATCTCCTCGGTCAGCGCGAGACGGCAGGCCGAGAGCGGCTTC
Source organism: Bradyrhizobium sp. SHOUNA76 (assembly GCF_023006445.1). NCBI lineage: Bacteria > Pseudomonadati > Pseudomonadota > Alphaproteobacteria > Hyphomicrobiales > Nitrobacteraceae > Bradyrhizobium > Bradyrhizobium sp. SHOUNA76. The sequence goes on along the minus strand of NZ_JALBHA010000059.1, from coordinate 14,889 downwards.
TGGGGTGGCTGCGCAACCTCGGCAGACTTGTCGGCGCCAGGCTTGTCCGGAGAAGGCTTGGCGTCAGCTTCGGGCGGAGCCTCGTCCGATGCTTTGGGCGCCTCCTCGGGGCGCGGTCTCGGCAGCGGGATCTTGCCGGAATGAACCGCTCCGCGCGGCCGTGGTGCGGCGATACCGAAGATATCCAGCGGGGAAGCACGTTTTCGCGCCTCTGCCCTCTCGGCGAGCACGAGCGATAGCCCGAGCGCAGCGGTAACCATTGCCGCGCCAGCGGACATATAGCCGCGACAAGACCATTTGCGGCGAAAGTCCGGCAGGCTAAAACTCATGGCAATTCTTTGGCCCAACGCTGAGAGCGACAACGCGCCCAGCGAATTCTCGGAGGAACGTCTAAATGCTTGGTTTGATGCAAGATTGGCCCCTGCTCTGCCACCGGATCATCGAACACGCCGCCAGGATTCATGGCAAGCAGGAGGTGGTCACACGCTCGGTCGAGGGACCGATTCACCGCACCAATTACGCCGAGATCCACAAGCGCGCGCTCAAGGTCTCGCAGATGCTGGAGCGCGACGGCATCAAGCTCGGCGACCGTGTCGCAACGATTGCCTGGAACACCTGGCGCCATCTCGAGGTGTGGTACGGCATCATGGGGATCGGCGCCATCTGCCATACCGTCAATCCCCGCCTTTTCCCCGAGCAGATCGCCTGGATCATCAACCATGCGCAGGACCGCATCGTGATGACCGACATCACCTTCGTACCGGTCCTGGAGAAGATCGCCGACAAGCTGACAAGCGTGGAGCGCTACGTCGTGCTGACCGACAAGGCGCACATGCCGCAGACGACGCTGAAGAATGTGGTCGCCTACGAGGACTGGATTGCCGAGGCCGACGGCGAATTCAAATGGAAGGACTTTGACGAGAACACGGCAGCCGCGATGTGCTACACGTCGGGCACGACGGGCGACCCGAAAGGTGTGCTGTATTCGCATCGCTCCAACGTGCTGCACGCGCTGATGGCCAACAATGTCGACGCCCTCGGCACGAGTGCGTCCGAGACAATGCTGCCGGTGGTTCCGCTGTTCCATGCCAACAGCTGGGGCATCGCCTTCTCCGCCCCTTCGCAGGGCACCAAGCTGGTCATGCCCGGCGCCAAGCTCGACGGCGCCTCGGTGTATGAGCTGCTCGCGACCGAAAAGGTGACGCACACTGCCGGCGTGCCGACGGTGTGGCTGATGCTGCTCCAGCACATGGCCGCCAATAATCTGAAGCTGCCGAACCTCAAGATGGTGATCTGCGGCGGCTCGGCGATGCCGCGCTCGATGATCAAGGCCTTTCTCGACATGGGCTCGAATGTCCGCCACGCCTGGGGCATGACCGAGATGAGCCCGATCGGCACGGTTGCTGCGCTGAAGCCGCCGTTTGCCGACGCAACCGGCGATGCGCGGCTCGACGTGCTGCAGATGCAGGGCTATGCGCCCTTCGCGGTCGAGATGAAGATCACCGACGATGCCGGCAAGGAGCTACCCTGGGACGGCAAGACCTTCGGCCGCCTCAAGGTGGCCGGCCCCGCCGTCGCCAGGGCCTATTACCGGGTGGATACTGACATCCTCGACGAAGAGGGCTTCTTCGACACCGGCGACGTCTCCACCATCGACGAGGACGGCTACATGCGGATCACCGACCGCTCCAAGGACGTGATCAAGTCCGGCGGCGAGTGGATCTCCTCGATCGACCTCGAAAATCTCGCGGTTGGCCATCCGGCGGTGGCGGAAGCTGCCGTGATCGGCGTCTTCCACCCCAAATGGGACGAGCGGCCGCTCCTGATCGTGCAGCTCAAGCAGGGCCAGCAGGCCACGCGCGAGGACATCCTGAAATATATGGACGGCAAGATCGCCAAATGGTGGATGCCCGACGACGTCGCCTTCGTCGAGGGTATTCCGCATACCGCCACAGGCAAGATCCTGAAGACGGCGCTGCGCGACCAGTTCAAGGATTACCGCTTCCCGAACGCGGCGGCGTAAAGCCTAAGCACACACCGTCATTCCGGGATGGTCCGAAGGACCAGACCCGGAAGCTCGAGATTCCGGGTTCGATGCTTCGCATCGCCCCGGAATGGCGGGCAGTAACGGCCCGTCTCCCTTGAATTTGCTCCCGCGCCGTGGTCTCAACGACCCATCGTCGCGCCAAATCGGCCGGCATCGCTCCAAAACTCCGGCAGAGCTCACTCGATGGCCCGCAGGTTTTCCGCTCCCTATCAGTCGGAGCCCGTGTCCAGCCTCGCGAGCTGGGCGCGCAATCTGGCCGTGTTCGCGGTGGTGGCGGTGGTGGTGTCGGTCATCATCGTCCGTTTCGATTTCCTGGAGCCGAAGCCGGCGCTTGCGACCTTCCTCGGCGGCCTCGCGATCGCCGGCCTCTCGATCCTGTTCGGGCTCGCCGGCTTCGCCGCGATCTGGCAGAACGGCTCGCGCGGCATGGCGCGCATCCTGCTCGCCTTGTTGATCGACGGGGCGATCCTCGCCTACCCCGCCTATCTCGGCCTGCAATATCGCAAGCTGCCCGCGATCCACGACATCACCACCGACCCGATCGATCCGCCGCGTTTCGAGGCGCTGGCGCGCCTGCGCACTGGCGAGGGCACCAACACCGCGGTCTATGCCGGCCTCTATTCGGCGGAGCAGCAGCGCCACTATTACCCTGATATCGAGCCGGTCGAGCTCGAGATCTCCGTCGACCGCGCCTATGCAATCGCGCTGCAGCTCGTCAACAAGCGCAAATGGATCGTCATCGACGAGCGCGCACCGCAGCCACCGCGCCGCATCGGCCGCATCGAGGCGGTGGCGCGCACGCCAATCATGGGTTTTCGCGAGGACATTTCGATAAGGTTCGTGGCGGATGGCGATGATTCCCGCGTCGATATCCGCTCGGCCTCGCGCAATTTCGACAGCGATCTCGGCAGCAACGCCGCGCGCGTCAAGAAATTCATCGACGATCTCAACACCGCGGCCGACGCCGACGCGCTCAAGCCGGTGAAGAAGACGCCCGTCGCGCCGCCGAAGGCGCCGGCGAAGACGGTGAAGAAGTAGCGAATGGCGAGTGGCGAATAGCGAATGGAAGCCACCTTTGCTATACGCTACTCCCTATTCGCCATTCGCCCCTAAGCCATCCTGTACGTCCCGCCGATCACCGGATCGCCCTCGGTCGCGACCACGCCGCGGGCGACCAGGTCTTCCAGGTGCGCCAGCACCGAATAACCGGCCGCCGTCGTGAGCCTGGGGTCGATGCCGATATAGATCGCGCGGACCATGGTCGGGATGTCGGTCTCGCCCTTGGCGAGGCGGTGCAGGATCGAGGCCTCACGCGCCTTGCGGTGACGGATCAGGAAGCGCACGAAGCGTTGGCCGTCCGGAATCTCGGGACCGTGGCCGGAGAAATAGAGGTCTTCCTCGCGCGCGGCGAGCCGATCGAGCGAGTCCATGTAGTCGATCATCGAGCCGTCGGGCGGCGCCACGATCGAGGTGGACCAGCCCATCACGTGATCGCCGACGAAGTTGAACTTTCGCTCCGGCCAGGCGAATGCCAGATGATTGGCGGTGTGCCCCGGCGTCGCCACGGCCTCGAGCCGCCAGCCATCGCCTTCGACGACGTCACCATGTGCGAGGCTGACGTCCGGTGCAAAATCGCGGTCGGCGCCGGATTCCGGATTGTGCTTCTCGCTCTCGAAACGTGGGCGCGAGGCCCGGTGCGGGCCTTCGGCATAGACCCGCGCCCCTGTCGCCTGCTTGATCCGCGCGGTGTTCGGCGAATGGTCGCGATGGGTGTGGGTGACGAAGATATGGCTCACCGTCTCGCCGCGCACGGCATCGAGCAGCGCAGCCGCATGCGCCGCATCGTCCGGACCGGGATCGATGATCGCGACGTTGCCGTTGCCGACGATGTAGCTGACCGTGCCGGTGAAGGTGAACGGGCTCGGATTGTTACAGAGCACGCGGCGCACGCCGGGTCGGGCTTCCTCGACGATGCCGGCTTTCAACGGAAAGTTGCGGTTGAACGGGACATCGTCATTGTCGGACATGGCTTGCTCATACCTAGCTGACTTCGTCATGCCCGGCCTTGTGCCGGGCATCCACGTTCTTCGCGCCCAAGACGTGGATGGCCGGGACATCTAGCGCGAAGACGAGCTTCGCGCTTTTGCCCGGCCATGACGCAATTCCACGCCGACGCGCTTCCTCAGAAAAACGCCTGAATGCCCGTGATGGCGCGGCCCAGGATCAGGGCGTGGACGTCGTGGGTGCCCTCGTAGGTGTTGACGGTCTCGAGGTTATGGACGTGGCGCATCACATGGTACTCGATCGAGATGCCGTTGCCGCCGTGCATGTCGCGGGCGACACGGGCAATGTCGAGGGCCTTGCCGCAATTGTTGCGCTTCATGATCGAGATCATCTCGGGCGCGAACTTGCCCTCGTCCATCAAGCGGCCGACGCGAAGCGAGCCCTGCAGGCCGAGTGCGATCTCGGTCTCCATGTCCGCGAGCTTCTTCTGCACCAGCTGGGTCGCGGCCAGCGGCTTGCCGAACTGCTTGCGGTCGAGCGTGTACTGGCGCGCGCGATGCATGCAGTCCTCGGCCGCGCCAAGCGCGCCCCAGGAGATGCCGTAGCGAGCGCGGTTGAGGCAGCCGAACGGCCCCTTCAGGCCCGAGACGTTGGGCAGCAGCGCGTCTTCGGGAACCACGACGCCGTCCATCACGATCTCGCCGGTGATGGAGGCACGAAGTGAGAGCTTGCCGCCGATCTTCGGCGCCGACAGGCCCTTCATGCCCTTCTCCAGCACGAAGCCGCGGATCTGGTTGTCATGCGCGGCCGACTTGGCCCAGACCACGAACACGTCGGCGATCGGCGCGTTCGAGATCCACATCTTGCTGCCGGTGAGGCGATAGCCGTCCGAGACCTTCTCGGCGCGGGTCTTCATGCCGGCCGGGTCGGAGCCGGCATCGGGCTCGGTCAGGCCGAAGCAGCCGACCCACTCGCCGCTGGCGAGCTTCGGCAGGTACTTCTTGCGCTGGTTCTCGTCGCCATAGGCGTAGATCGGGTACATCACCAGCGAGGACTGCACCGAGTTCATCGAGCGATAGCCGGAATCGACCCGCTCGATCTCGCGCGCGACGAGGCCATAGGCGACGTAGCTCGCATTGGCGCAGCCATATTCTTCCGGCAGCGTGATGCCGATCAGGCCGAGCTCACCCATCTCGTTGAATATCTCGCGGTCGGTCTTCTCCTCGAGATACGCCTTAGCGACGCGCGGCAGCAGCTTGTCCTGGGCGTAGGCGCGGGCGGTGTCGCGCACCATACGCTCGTCTTCGGTCAGCTGCTCGTCGAGCAGGAACGGATCGTCCCACTGGAAAGAAGTCGCAGCCGGCTTGTCCTTGGCCTGAGGGCGCACGCTCATGAAACGTCCTTTCGTCTGGTTCCGTCAAAATTTGCCCGACAAAGTAAAGCGCCGCGACAACAAGTGCAATTGCATCCTGGTTCGGTCATTCCGGGGCACGCAACGGGACCGCGGAAGTGCGGCCCGGAGCCTCGAACCCGGAATCTCCTCGCCTCTTCACCTTCCGGGTCCGGCACTTTCAGCGCCGTCCCGGAATGAGACCGCGTGTCAGCTTTCAAGCTGCTCGTTGGCGACGATCTCGATTCCGAAGCCCGACAAGCCTTTGTAGTCGTGGACCGACGAGGTGAGATGCCGGATCGAGGTGACGCCGAGGTCGCGCAATATCTGCGCGCCGACGCCGACTTCGCGCCACTGGCGGTTGCGGTCGGCCTCCGTCGCCGACTCGTCCGGCAGCGCCGCCACGGGGACGCCGGCCGCGCCGTCGCGCAAGTAAACCAGCACCCCACGGCCGGATTTCTTGAAATGCTCGAGCACAGCCGCCATGCGCTTGTGCCCAGTGAAGATGTCCTTGACGATGTTCGGCTTGTGAAAGCGGGTCAGCACGTTCTTGCCGTCGCCGACACCATTATAGACGAAAGCGACGTGGGCAATGGAATCGAACGGCGAACGGTAGGCATAGCCTTGCAAGGGTCCGATCGGGCTTTCGGTGACGAAGGTCGCCACCCGCTCGATCAGCTTCTCGCGCGCCTGGCGGTAGGCGATCATGTCCGCGATGGTCACATGCTTGAGCTTGTGCTGGGCAGCGAAGCGGGAGACCTGCTCGCCCTTCATCACGCTGCCGTCGTCGTTCATCAATTCGCTGATGACGCCGACCGGCGGCAGCCCGGAGAGCTTGCAGAGATCGACGGCGGCCTCGGTATGGCCGGAGCGCAGCAGCACGCCGCCATCCTTGGCGATCAGCGGGAAGATGTGGCCGGGCCGGGCAAAATCGTTGGCGCCGACATTGGGATTGGACAGCGCGCGGCAGCACGAGGCGCGCTCCTCGGCGGAAATGCCGGTGCCGCCATCGGGCTTGTAGTCGATCGACACCGTGAACGCGGTGGTGTGCGCGGAATCGTTGTGAGCCACCATCGGATCGAGGCGCAGCCGGCGCGCATCCTCGGTGGTCACGGGGGCGCAGACAATGCCGGAGGTGTGGCGGATGATGAACGCCATCTTCTCGGCGGTGCAGAGCGAGGCGGCGACGATCAGATCGCCCTCGCCCTCGCGGTCCTCGTCGTCGGTGACGACCACGAGCTCACCACGGGCAAAGGCCTGCAAGACTTCCTGAACGCTATCGGGCATGTCCCAATCTCTATCGGTTATGGCCCGGAGGCTTAGCCGGACTTGGGCCGGGGCGCTAGTGTCCTGGACGCAACCGCATATTCCGGGCAACGGCAGGCTTGCACCGAAGATGCCAGGGATATAGGCGCAGACAGCCGGAGAGGAAGGCGGCCGGGCGCCCTCAAGGCAGCACTTCGCGCCGTTCGCCGAGCCGCTGATCGAGCTCGGCGCGCTTGTCGGCCAGAAGGCCGGCCTGGGCGGCTTCGATCACCGTGAACAGCTCGTGGGCATCGCTGAGCCGGGTCACGGTGACGTAGCTGGCGCCGGCCTCGTAGAGCGCGCCGACGTCGGCCAAGAGATCGGCCGTGGCTACGATCAGGGCGGTTGGATTGAGCGCGCGGACGTGGCGGACCAGCTTCTCGTTGGTGGCGCCTTTCAGCAGCGAATCCGGCACGCTGAGGATGATCATCTCGGACTTGGCGATGCCGGCATGGAGCAGGGTGTCGACATTGCTGATGTCGCCGTAGATCACGTGCAAGCCGCGCGAAATCAGGGTCTGGTACACATTGGGGTTGAAGTCGACCACGGTGATCTGCTCGAGCAGCACCGGCGTCTGCCGCTCGATCTCGGCCAGCAGCGCGCTCGCCGCACGGAAAAAGCCGAGGATGACGATCCGGCGGGCCTCGCCATGGCCGCCCTCCTGCCCCTCCTCGGCATGGCCATTGCCATGGTCGAGGTCGCGCAGGCCGATCCGCTTCAAGGGGCCGATCGCCCAGCGGGTGATCTCGTCGCTGCGGCTCATCGCGAAGGTCGAGAGCACGGCGAGCACCACGAAGGCGAAGGAGGCCGCGTTCGCCGTCTGCGCCGCGATATGGTGATCGGCGACGCCGGTCTGGATCACCACCAATGAGAACTCGGAAATCTGCGCGAGGTTCAGCGCCGGCAACAGGCTGGCGCGCAGGCCCTGCTTCATCAGATAGAGCGGTGTGAAGGTGGTGACGAGGCGGCTCACGACCGTGAAGGCCGCGATCATCAGCGCCAGCCCGATCACGGAGAGGCCGGGGATGGGAATGGTCATGCCGAGCGCGACGAAGAACAGGGTAATGAAGAAGTCGCGGAGCGTGGTGACCTTGGCGGTGACGTCGAGCGCGTAGGGAAAGGTCGAGAGCGAGACGCCGGCGATCAGGGCGCCCATCTCGCGCGACAGCGACAGCCGCTCGGCGGTCTCGGCGACGAGGAAACACCAGGCCAGCGCCCCGAGCAGGATCAGCTCGGGCCGCCGGGCGATCTGATGGAACAGCCGCGGCAGCACGTAGCGGCTGACCAGCAGCGCGGCGGTGACCAGCACCGCGACGCGGCCGATCGAGAGCAGGATGACGCTGGCTTGCAGATTGGCAAGGCTTGGCTGCACCGCCAGGAACAGGATGGCGAAGATGTCCTGAAGCACCAGCACGCCGAGCGTGATACGCCCCGGCAGCGTGTCGAGCTCGCGCTTCTCGTAAAGCACCTTGACGATGATCACGGTACTCGACAGCGCGCACGCGACGCAGAGATAGACCGCATCGAAGTGCCCCCCGCCGAGCGACAGGCCGATGCCGACGAAGAACAGGACCCCGAGCAGGCAGCCGCCGAGCAGCTGGCCGCCCGCCGCGAACAGGATCACCTTTCCCGCCCGCACGATCTTCTTCAGGTCGATCTCCAGACCGATCATGAACAGCATGAAGATCAGTCCGAGCTCGGAGATGACGCTAATCGATTCCTGCGAGTGGACCCAGCCCGCGCCGAATGGACCTATGCAAAAGCCGGCGATAAGATAGGCCAGGATCAGTGGCTGCCGGGAGAAATGGGCGAGCAGGCCCAGCATCCAGGCAAACAGAATACAGAGAGTGATGTCGCGAATGAGCTCGTGCATGCCAAATTGGTCCGTTTTGCCGCACCCTAGAGACGGGTTGCGGCGCGGCAAGCGAGCAATTCGTCACATGCGAAAAGGGCTGTTCGCAGCAATGCTGCTATGCCCCTTCGCCTTAGCCCTGCCCGCCGCCGCACAATCCATGGTCAATATCGAACAGAACTTTGCCGATTCCCTCACCGCAATGCCGAAGGAAGAACTCGGCGTCTCCGGCGGGTTCTACGTGCCCGCCTATTCGAGCGTCGCGATGAGCCAGGGCAAGCTGCGCGTCGACTTCTCGGTGACCTTGAGTGTTCACAACGCCTCCGAGACCCAGCCGCTGGTGATCAAACGCATCGCCTATTTCGACACCGCAGGCAAGCAGGTCGACACCTACCTGAAGGGTCAGGTGGCCCTGAAGCCGCTGGCCACGATCTCGATCTTCATTCCGACCGACGACGTGCGCGGCGGGACCGGGGCCAATTTCCTGGTCGACTGGGCCGCCACCGGCGAGATCGCCGAGCCCGTGGTCGAGGCCCTGATGGTTGGCGGCGTCGCCAATGCGCATTACGCTTTCATCAGCCAGGGCCGTCCGACCCGGACGGCTACCAAGAAGTAAGGCCGTTCGACCCGGACGGCCGGCAAGAAATAAGGCAGGCCGACGCAACGCCGGCTGGCTCAACAAGAACAGAAACGAGGAACGCCCCATGACGTCCAGCTTCGATTTCGCGCCCCTGTTTCCCGCAGGGCTGCCGGCCCCTTCTGCGCGCTGGACGGGCCTTGCCAAATACAGCTTTGTCGGCGGCAATAACGATTCCGAGCAGGTGCCGCTCGACGGCCTGATCGAGGCGACCAATTCCGCCCTGCAAAAGGAAGGCCGGTCGCTGGCGACCTACGGGCTGGCGCACGGTCCGCAGGGCTATTTGCCCCTGCGCGAATTCCTGGTGACGAAGCTGAAGCGCGATGCCGGCATCAACTGCACGGTCGATGATCTCATGATCGTCTCCGGCTCGCTGCAGGCACTCGACCTCGTCAACGCGACGCTGCTGACGCGCGGCGACACCGTGATTTTCGAGCAGGACAGCTATCAGGGCTCACTGACCCGTCTGGCGCGGCTTGGCGTCAACGTGGTCGGCATTCCGCTCGATGCGGACGGCATGCGCATGGACGTGTTGGCCGCGACGCTGGCCGACCTGAAGAGCCGCGGCATCCGTCCGAAATACATCTACACCATTCCGACGGTGCAAAACCCGACCGGCAGCATCATGCCGGAGAGCCGCCGCGCCGAACTGGTTCGGCTCGCGACCGAGTATGGCGTGCCCATCTTCGAGGACGATTGCTATGCCGACCTCGTCTGGTCAGGGCAGCGGCCGCCGGCGATCTACGCGATGAGCCCGAACAGCGGCGTGATCCATATCGGGTCGTTCTCCAAATCAATCGCACCGGCGCTGCGGGTCGGCTTCATCGTGGCGCCCTGGGATGTGATGTCGCGGATGCTGGCGCTGAAGACGGATGCGGGCTCCGGCGCGCTGGAGCAGATGGTGCTCGCCGCGTATTGCAAGCCGCATTTCGCAAGCCATGTGCCGGCCCTGACCAAGGCGCTGCGCACCAAGCTCGACACGCTGATGGAAGCCCTGAACGAGCAGTTCGGGACCGCGGCGGAGTTCGAGGAGCCCAAGGGCGGCATCTTCCTCTGGGTGAAGCTGCCCGATCAGGTCGATACGCTGAAACTCTATCAGGCCGCGCTCGCCGCCGGCGTCTCGATCAATCCGGGGCCGGAATGGTCGACCAACAAAGGCCATTCCAGTTCGCGGCTCCGGCTGTGCTTTGCGAGCCCCACGCATCAGCAGATCCGCGAGGGTGTCGCAGTGCTGGCCGAGGTCTGCCGCAAGGAATTCGGCGTGCCGGCCCGGAGTGCCAATGTGGAGAAGCGGGCCTGATACTCAGGCCGCCCGTGGCTGGCTGCCGTGGATCGCGGAGGCCAACCGCAGCAAGAGGACGATCGAGACATTGCCCTTGCCGGCCTCGATCTGGGCGATATAGCGCTCGGAAATCCCGGAACGGCGGGCCAGCTCGCGGCGCGACAGGTCGCAACGCGTGCGCGAGGACCGCAGGCGATCGCCCAGCTCAGTGAGAAACGCGGTCTCGGAATACGGCGGCACGGCACAACTCCCCGGCAGCACTTCGCCCGCAAAATCCATGACTTGATTCAGCATTGCTCTATCCAGGTTCGCCTTCGGGAAGCGCCATCCTACCCTCGAAAAGACCGGCCTCATTGACGCGGATCAAATTCGCGAGCGATCGGCGGCTGCCATGGACGAAAGCGGGCGGGATGCTAAACTGTGGAATTCTTCGAGGCGGGGTTCTCCAGGACATGACGCGTTGTTTGAGCCGCTGGATCGCGGCTGCTCTGCTGTGGGCGGCGATCACCCCAACGGCGGGTGCCGAGACGCTGGCGGCGACGGTGAAGCAATGGGGCCTACTCGGCTCATGGGCGGTCGACTGCGCGGCCCGGCCCGACCGCGACAAGGGTGCGCTGCTGGCCTACGAGATCCGGAAGGACGGCCGGGTGATGTACCGGCGCAATTTCGGCGAGGCCAAGGACGAGAACGAGGTGGTGTCGGCCACAGTCAACGCCGAGGGCCTGCTCAATGTAATGGTGTACTTCCCCTCGCTGCACCAGGCCCGTGAGTTCGGCTTGCTGCTGGCAAAGGACGGCAGCCTGCGTGCGATCTACAATCGCAGCGAGCGCGGCGAGTACACGATCAGGGACGGCGCATACGTTGCGACAGGCGCGCCGACACCGGTGCAGCAACGCTGCGATTAACCACCTGAACAGCTGTTCAGAATTCTCTTCTCGTTCCGCCGGAACGTTCGCATGCATGCGCGGTTTAATTGTGCATTCGATTGGAGGAGGACATCATGAAGAAGCTTGGTTATGTGGTTGCGGCTCTGGGTGCGCTGGTGATCGCGGCGCCGACGCTGGCAAGTGCGGAGACTGTGGTGATCAAGCGAGGCGGCTATCACCATCATCACGCCCCGTATGGCGCCCGCGCCGAATATCGCATGCACAATCATGACCGCGGCTGGCATCGTCACCATCGCGGTGACCGCGTGGTCGTGATCAAGCGTAGCCACCGCCATCACTGGGACTAATGCGCAACGCAAAATGGACATGGCCCCTCACGGGGCCATTTCCTTTGCGCAGCCTTGTAGGGTGGGCAAAGCGAACCGTGCCCACCGCTTCGACAGTGATTCAGGAGAGGTGGTGGGCACGGCGCAAAAGTGCGCCTTTGCCCACCCTACGATTGTTTCGTTAGCAGGATATGGACGAAGCTAGTCCCACGCCGGCGCGAAGCCGGGATTGACGCAGCGCTTGTCCTTGGGCAGCGCGGCGATCTTGTTGCTGTCGGCATCGTCGAGCGTGATCTTCAGCGCATCGAGATTGGCCTGCTGGCTCTCGCGGCGCGAGGCCTTCGGGATGGCGGCGACGCCGTCCTGGTCGAGCAGCCATTTCAGCGCCACTTGCGCGGCGGTCACGTTGTGCCTGGCACCGATCTCGGCCAGCACCGGATCCGAGGCGGCGCGTCCTTGCGCGAGCGGGCAATAGGCGACGAGCGGGATCGACTTTGCCGCGAGATAGGCCAGCACCTTAGATTGATCGAGCATCGCGTGATATTCGATCTGGTTGCAGGCGATCGGCGCCCTGATGTCCTCCACCGCCATCTTGAGCAGCGCCGTGGTGAAATTGGCGACGCCGATGGCCCGCGTGCGCCCCTCCTCCTTGAGCTTCATCAAGGTCTCGAACACCGCACCCCAGTCCGCTGCCTTCGACGGCCAGTGCACGAGGTAGAGATCGACATGGTCGAGCCGGAGCTTCTTCAGGCTGGCATCGAAGGCACGCCGCATCGCATCGGGGGTGAGGTTCTCGTGCCAGACCTTTGTGGTGACGTGCAACTCGCCGCGCGGCAGACGAGACGCGGCGATGGCTGATCCGATCGGCTCCTCGTTGGCATACATCTCGGCGGTGTCGATGTGGCGATAGCCGATCGACAGCGCGCTCTCGACCGCGGCGCGGCAGGCATCGCCCTGCAGGCGAAAGGTGCCGAGGCCGAGCTTGGGCATGCTGATGCCCTGTGTCTTCAGATTGTCCATGACCTAACTCCTGACGTATTGCATCCCGCCGGACGCGCCGCGAGGCCGCGGGGACAGACTCTTCGGTGATGGGAAAGAGGTGGCGGGGCGGTGAGTATAGCGATGGCGACCGGAGGCGGCCAATCAAGATCGGGTTAGGTAGGATCAGGTCGTCGCCACGGACGAAGTGGGCTCCCTCTCCCGCTTGCGGGAGAGGGCTGGGGAGAGGGTGCATCCGCAACGGGACAATCCCCAAGAGGAGAAAGCCCTCACCCGGCGGCGCCGACCTCTCCCGCAAGCGGGAGAGGTTAAACGAGCCGCCCGCCCCTCACGAATGCTGCGCGACCACAGCGGGACGTACCTGTGGCTGCGGCGCGATGTCGACCGACCAGAGGCTGCGATTGTCCACGTCCTTCAAGGTGACGGTCATGACGCCGCTGCGGCCATCGATGTCGACGCGACCAAAGAACTGCAATCCGAAACAGGGCGCCAAATTCTCGCCCTGCGCAGCACTACAACCGTTCTGGTACATCGCGACCGGACCAAAGGTGTCATCGAGCTCGCCCGGGCCCCAGCTGCCGGCGTGCAGCGGGCCGGAGACGAACTCCCAGAACGGCTCGAAATCCCTAAATTGCGCCTTGCCGGGATCGTAATAGTGCGCGGCGGTGTAATGCATGTCCGCGGTGAGCCAGACGATGTTGCGGATTCCGGCGCGCTTGATGGAGCTGAGAAGGTCGGCGATCTCGTGCTCGCGCCGGTCGGGCGCCCCATTGCCGAGCGCAACAGCATCGAGACTGATGAGGCCGATCGGTAAATCAGCGGCGATGATCTTCCACGTTGCCCGCGAGGCCGCGAGCTCCCGCTTCAGCCAGGCGAGCTGCTCGGCGCCGAGGATCCAGCCGCGGTGATCGCCGCCCCTGTTCCAGCTGTCATCGCGGTAGCTGCGCATGTCGATCATGAAGACGTCGAGCAGCGGACCGTAGCCGATGCGGCGGTAGACCCGGCCCTGCTGCGTGCCGATATCGCGGATCGGCATGAAGTCGAAGAAGGCGCGGCGGGCGCGCGCGACCAGGCGCGGGGTGCCGTCGTCTTCGTAACCGGCAGTATCGTAGCTTCCGGTCGGCGACCAGTCGTTGGTGACCTCGTGGTCGTCCCACTGCGCGAACATCGGCACCTCCGCATGGAAGGCGCGAAAATGTTCGTCGAGATGGTTGTATTTGTAGTTGCCGCGGAACTGCGCCAGCGTGTGCGCGACTTCGGACTTCTCTTCGGTCACGAGGTTGCGCCAGGTCTCGCCGTTGGGCAGCTTCTGCTCGGAAGGAATCGTGCAGTCGGCGTAGATGTGATCGCCGGAATGGATGAAGAAGTCCGGACGGTTATCGAACATGGTGCGATAGCTGCGATAGCCGCCGCGCGAAATGTCGATGCCCCAGCCCTGCCCCGCGACGTCGCCGGACCACACGAACGAGATCGACCGACCAGCTGCCGGCGCGGTGCGGAAATGCCCGACACTGCTTTCGCCGCGAAGGCCGGTCGCGATGTCGTCGAAGCGGACGCGATAGAAGACGTCCTGCCCGGGCGGCAGGTCGTCGAGCTGCAGCTTTGCGGTGAAGTCCGCGTCCGGCAACGCATCGCACGAGGCCGACGCTATGAGGCTCCTGAAGCTCTCGACAGTCGAGCACTCCACGTGCATCCGTGCGGCCCGGTCCGCGCGCGCCCAGATCACGGCAGAGCCATCCGAGACATCGCCGGACTGAATCCCGCCGGCGATCTGTGGACGGTCGGCGGCGCGGCTGAGGTACGGTGTCCCGAGCGTGCCGAGCGAGGCAATCGCCAGGCTTGAGGTCGAACGGACCAGGAATTGCCGCCGGGTCCATGCGCGCGAAGCGCGGAGCGTTGCCATTCAGGAAACCTTCGTCGAATCGCGACGGAAGGTGCCTGCGCTCCTTGACTCCCGGCTTACGGTTTCTTGACTCCGCGCCTACGGTTTTGCGACGCGTGGATGACGGCTCCAGCCTCGTCTAATGCTTCCAGTTGCAGATGCCGCCGGAGCGGCACGGCCAGGTCTGGATGCGGGTATCCATCGCCTGCGCATCCAGCGGGTTGCCGTGACGATGCGCAAGCTTCGCGCGCGCCGCCCCGCGCGGCTGGGCGGGCTTG